>NZ_JAMXSM010000004.1:0-171015 GCF_026131665.1 Anaerococcus sp. NML200574
AGTCCTTGTATTCTTCATCAGTCAAAAATATGTTTTTATATATTCCATAAGGCTTTTGTCCCTTACTAAAATCATTCTTTCTTAACTCATTATTACTAATATTGTTATAGTTACCTTCCGATTTTCGAAAATCTTGACTTTCGATATTCGAATCTCTTGAATTTCGATTATCGAACTTCTGGAATTTTGTTTTTCGAACTTCTTGATTTTTTAATTCCATATTATTAAATATGCTCATAAAGTCTTTAACATAAATTCTGTTAGGCTTTCCCAGTCCTTGTCTTTTCTTTTCAATCAGTCCTATTCCTGATTTAATATCAAGCTCAGCTATTAATTTATTCGCTTTTTCACTTGCACAATTAAATTGATCTTTTATGCTTTCAATTGTGTAATAAATAAAGACTTTTCCGTCTTCATCTATCCAGCCATTTTTATATGAAAGACCCATTCGATTAAGCATATATGAATACAAAACTTTAGCTTCAATAGAAATGCTCTCAAAAACTTCATCTTCCATTAATACCATAGGTAACCTAATAAAGTTATACATCTCAGATTGCCTATTATAAAAATAATCAAAATTCATTCCTGCCTCCTTTCTTTGAAATAAAAAAAGAGCAGCCTTATTTAAGCTACTCTTGTAGAAAGTGTAAAATGGGTTTTATCTTATTATATTTTTCTTTGTGTCTCCTCATACCAGTTGCAAAACTACTCTTACATCCATGTAGTTTTTTTGGGTCTTTTTGACGTATCCTTCTTCATCTTTATCGAAGACAAAATGCTTATAAAACTGCTTAAAATGCAGGATTTCTAAATTTATATCTTTTGTATCAACGCTATAGTCTCCACATGGCTTGAGAGGATAGAATGAATGTCATTTGAGTGTGTCCGTTCTCGGGAACATATCCACTGCGTTTTTGGGGCTATCGGTAGACGGGAACATATCAATACACCTCATGGATTATTATTTTAGAATGGATTTTAAGTAATCTAATAAATCTGATTTAGTTAGAGGCTCTGCATGACTTAAAATACAATACTTACAGTCGAAACTTTCTATCAAATTTGTTAATGACATTAATTTTTCTTTATCCATATACCCATCATCGTAGAAATCCTCGCTTGTTGAATCTCCCAAGAACAATATTTTTTCCTCAGGAATATAGATAAGCACCGTATCTTCCGAATGGGGTGAAACCGTATGAAAAATCATTGCGGTTATTCCACCGAGATTAAGGGTAAGCTCTTTTTCAAATTGGATATCCGATAGAACGGCAATAATTCTTTTATTATCTACATATTCTCTAGCTAGGCACTCATCATCATTTATCAAAAATTTTATATATGCACTGTCAGATAGTTTGGCTCTTTCCTGTTTCAAAAACTCGTTGGTTTTATGGTGTGCAATGGACAATCCGTGAATTTTATGCATTCCAAAGGTATGGTCCCAGTGCCAATGAGTGATGACAGTAAAATCTGGCTTCTTTAGGTCCTCGATTTCTAGGGATTTATAAAATTCATCAACATGGTCTGCTGAATTTCCTGCATCAATGGCAAGTGCAATTTTATCTCCATTTAAGTATGCCAACATAGGCCTATCAGTTTCTGGTTGATGTGGATAATAAAAGACCCTGCTAGTTATCTTTTTCAGTTCCATTTGCCATCCCACCTTTCTGGTAATAAATCTTTCAGCAACACTTCTTCCATTTCAGGTAATACAATTTGGGTCTCTATATTTTGATTATCTATCTGTGCAATAAACTCTCTGCACCTTCCACATGGTGGAAGTATACTCCCATCTTCAAATACAGCGATAATCCTTTTGATTGCAGTTTCATTGTTCTTTACCATTTCAGCAATAGCTGACTGTTCAGCGCATAAGCCAATAGAACAGGGCAAGTCAATGCATATTCCTGTAAAGATGTTACCGCTATTTGTCTCCAACGCGCACGCAACATGCCCTGAAGTTCCAAAGTTCCGTAACTTTTTATGATTAATTATACTGAAAGCAATTTGATATAATTCTTGTTTATTCATTTTCTTCTCCAATATTATTTAGCTTAATAATACGTTATTCTTTTTTCAAAACACTAAGTTATTCAGTTCACCATCAAGAACTTTTATAGTTTCATTTCTTTCCTTATCCTCTTGATTGTCATATAAAAGTTGTTCAATAAACTCCCATATATCTTCTAGTTTACGTCTAATATGATAGAATAACAAAGCATCCGTATTGATTAAAAAATCTTTGTGTAATTTCAGGTATATGTTCATAAATACATCATAATATGGCTTATCAACAAAAAACATGAGATCAGCTTTTACTGGAGCCAATTTCAAGCCTTCCCAGTCAATTAGAACTAACTGCTCATCCCGTTGCATCAAGTTCCAATTATGAATATCTGTATGGCATAGGGCCATTTTAGGATTACTTCGTCTTAGAATCTCCGACAGTCCTTCAACTCTGTCAATAGATTGTTCAAGGGGTTTTATGTGTGCCCCAAGCAAGCATTTTAAGTCCATGGGAAGACTGGCGCATTCTTTACGCAATACTTGTTTTAGCTGTTTCAGAAATGGCAAGCTAAAATCTTCCCTAATTAGTTGCACATATACCTACTATATCAATAAATTTTGAGTTATCATTGACTATATTAGTTGCTATTATCAGAATAGTCGTCGATAACTATATTTTCGTGCAAATATGCAAATAAGTAAAATGATAGTTATGTTATATCATAATAATTGAAAATAATAGAATGCATTTTTCAATGTAATAAGATTAAGCGTTCTCTTAAAGTTAGAGAACGCTTAATTATTTTTAATTTATTGAAATAATTTGTAACTATTGAAAACAGACAAAAATTGTTCATTGGATAATTTATCAAGATCAGTAACATTCGCATGCTTCAGCACCTGTCTTAATTGATTTTTAGTAAAAAGAACATGATATTCCCTGTTTACCCATTTATAAACGAAAAATCTATACTTTTTGTAGTCCTTCTTTAAAATAAATGGTTTATGCCTTTCAAGTACAATCAATACAGAATCTACATTAGGCTTAGGGTGAAAATATGCTCGTGGCACTTTTTTAAGAATTTTTATATCCATTTCCACCATTAACAGCAAACCTAAAGCTCGTTGGGTATTTTGCAACCTTTTAGCAAATCCCCTCTCTACAATAAGGTAGCTATATTTCGCTTGACTATCAAAAGCAATCTTTTTTACAATATCAGTACTAATATTGTAGGGAATATTACCAAATATTTTATAGTCTGTATTTTTAGGAAAGCTAAACTTCAAAATATCCTCATGAATAACTTTTATATTCTGAAAAGGTTCAACTGCTTTTTTCGTGGCATGACATAAACCTTCATCAATCTCTATAGCATTCACCCGTTGACTCATTTCCACAAGTTCCTTGGTAAAATGTCCTTTTCCTGACCCAATTTCTATTATTTTATCTTGTTTATTGATATTCGTATATTTTAATATTTCCTTTACATGCTTTTTAGATGTAATGAAATTTTGCGTATTTTTCGGGTTTTTCTGTTTCATTATAACCTTCTCCTTGCCGGTTATAATGAACTAATCTTAAGAGCTCATTATAACCAATTATTTTTGGTTTGGTTGATAATTAAATCTCTCAATAACAAATATAGAAAACATACCCATACCTTTACCTCCTTTAATTTTTTTCATTATAAATGAGATAAAGTAATATCTACTACTGCAATACATGTACACATATTTAACTCCTCCTTATGCAACTGATTATATCACTTTTAATTTCTCTATTCAATAAAGTTCTGTGCTAATCTACCTCACCCTATGGATTTTTAATCCCGAAACATCAAATGTCATCTGTCAAATGCCCTATTTAAAAGGGTCAAAAAACGGTATTTTTTAGCCTGTTTTTGACCCAATTTTCGTACTCAAACCACTACATGTTGTGGTTGACTCCTATTATTCCTTGTCCAAACCACAATACGTCATCAGAATTGCTGCTTCAACGTGCCTTGAGTGGGCAAAAAAGATGTCGCACCCCACTGGTATCCCCTTGGCGGAAGCCCATATTTCTGAAACAGTCGCCTGGATAGGCTATTTTTCATTGATTTGGTGCCTGCTTTTGCGTTACAATCCAAGTAATTGTAAGCAATAAAGCCTTCAAAAGCATGTTGTCCTCTTGAAGGCTTTATTCGGTACAACTTTAAAATTGGTTTACTTATCTTTATCTTCCTCTCTAAGATACTTAACTAGCCCCGGATAATTGCTTATCCTTACAGTTCGGATCAATTAGAATTAGCCGAAAACGGCGGCGAAGAAACGAACCACCGAGAAGCACCGCCGCATTGCCGAGCTTGATACCCTCATTGAACGACTGTATGCGGACCGGAAAAGGCGCGGTTGACCGCCTTGCCCTCAAAGGCTTAGGGGCATATCAACTATATATTGGGGCCGAGTGCCGTTACTTTAACACCGCCGCTAGCCATGAGCTTATGCTTCCTTTAGGACACTGTCCCAACAGACACTTTTTAAAGTATGCTGCACTAATCCTTATTTTTCACAGCATAGCGCAATGACAGACAGCCATGTTCTGCATTCTCTGTTCCCTGCAATTCCAAATTAACTTTTTCAGATAACAGAAGGTTATCAAATAGTTGTTTTTCTTTATTACCTACAAAACATGGTGATATCACAAGACTGATTTCATCAATAAGTCCGTTTTCTAATAATTTGTTGGTTAATCCACCGCCACTGTCTGTCCGCATGTATTTACACCCATATTGCTCATGCAGGATCTGAAAGGCTTTTTCATAGTCCACATGATCATTTCCTGACACAATATATGGGTAATGCCTTTCCTCCAAATAATTCAAATATTCCTTCGGAGTGGCAGTTGATACCAGAATGACAATTTCCTTCAGATATCCAAGATTTCTTAAGCAATGAAGACTTCTCAAGATACCTCTGCTGTCAGGTATGACTCCTATTGGTCTGGGGTCCTCCGGGCTTGTTATGATTTTCTCAAAATCAGCCTCTGTTTCAGCAGGATATTTTTCAAATGCAGTAAAAACAGTATTGGACCCAAACAGCACCGCATCCGAATGAATTCCCCCGGCAACCTGGTAGTAAACTTCCGGATTATCAAAGCCTTTAATGCGGCCATCAAGGCTAATTTGTGTGTGCATAATTATCTTTGGTTTCATATTTTTCAATCCTCCTTTTTGATAGTAGAATATCATAATACACTGACAGCTGTATGTCAGCAGGGGATATGAAACCTTACAAAAAATACATAACAGACCAATCGCTTTCTCTAAATCAAGTTTAGGCAGTGATTCGTAATTTGTGCCAGGTGTTTACGGGTTATGCATTTTAATTCATCAGGTTGGACTATTTCAATGCCTGATCCATATTCAATCAGCTGCTTGCTCAATATCTCAAAGGAATCTGTCTGGAATTCGATTTCCATTTTACTTCCCAAATCGGTTTCTTCAAGGAAGCCGAGAGAATACCTGTTCTTGATAGAATTGTATGTCTCCCCTTTTTCAGCTCTAAGAATTACATTATATAGTTTTTTATATGAAAGCATTTGTTTTAATATTTGTTCCAAAGAGCCATCATGGCTTTGACAGAGCTCTTCTTCTATGCAAATGCTTTTAATCCGATCCACACGAAAATTCCTATATTCATTTCTTAGCCTGCAAAACCGATTAAGTACCAGTTCTGTTCATAAAACCCCAGTGATATAGGCTCTATCATTCTGCTTTCCGGTTCTTGCCCTCCTGATGCAGGATATTGAATTGATATTACCCTTTTATTGCAGATTGCAGTCTGAATTGCTGCAATAACGTTATCCGCCAATGTATTTTTCTGTCCAGATGTGCTGTACACGTTAATACTGTTCTCCAACTCCTGTGCATAGTTTTTTTCACCATGCTTCAAAATAGATTTGATTTTATACATAGCTGAATCAAAATCCTTTATAAATGATTCATCTCCATGGCAATTTAAAAATTTCCCTGCTGTAATCAATGCACCCACTTCCGCCGCTGTAAACATTACCGGCGGAAGTAGGAAGCCCTCTACAAGAAAATATCCTTTTCCGGCCTCAGATCCAATTGGTATTCCGGCTTCTTCAAGTGTCCGGATATCTCTGTAAACTGTCCTTAAGCTTATATTAAATCGCTGTGCAATTTCTTTGGCAGGAATTATTTTTTTTGATTGCAGCTGAATAAGAATAGAGGTTACTCTGTTAATCCTGTTCAAATTTTATTCCTCCTCTGTGACTTCCATAAAAAGTATATCCTATGCGTTCTTAAGCTAGCTGCTGTTAGTGCTTCTCATTGCACCCTGGTTATAAAAGCCATACTCACAAACCTCTTCACCAAAACTCTTTACATCTCTAATATAGAACTCTATCTAGCGAACTTTTAGAAAAGATATAAAACATCAGAGTATGGACAGTTGCGGATGTACTTCAGAAAAGATTAGATGTCTAAAAAGCTTGTAGTTAAAGCTTTTTAGACATCTAAATCTAGGTACTAAAACAATTCATCCAGTAAAATATAATATTTTATTTTCTCCCAATCAGGCTTGATCCCCAGTAAGTCAAAAAATAGCTCGACATACTGTTCTTCCCCGATATCCTCCCTGATCGAGCGGACGCAGAAGGCAATGTCATACCACTTGTCCGCCCTGCCGCTTCTCCCAAGATCAATAAAGCCACTTACTTTGCCATCTTTCACAAAGATGTTGCTGTCTCCCAGGTCGCCGTGGGAAAAGACAAGTTCCTCTTCGGGCTTTTCCGTCTTTAAAAAATCATACAGCTCGCGCGGATCTTTAAATGGAGTGTCTTCTTCCCAGTTTTCGCAATCCACATCGGCCAGATCGTTATTCAGTAAGTAATCCAATTCGGCTAAGCGGCTGTCTAAGCTATTCGTATAGGGACAATCCGATATGTCGATGGAGTGAAAGAGCCTGATGCACTCCGCATACAGCTCGATAATCTTTTCAGGGCTTTGTTCATCTTCATACTCTTCCGAGCAAAGGACGCCATCGGCCTCACTCATGAGCAGATTGCTCCAGCCATCATGCCGTTCAAAGTGCAGGACCTTTGGAACAGGCAGCTTTCCTTCCAGCCATAGCATCATGTCCTTTTCTCGTTCCACATCATAGGTGGTCCCTTTATACCGGCTGTCCGTCATTTTTAAATATAGGTTTTCATTTTCTCCCACCAGCTTATATACCTTAGCAGGAGACATTCCTTCCGTATCTTTTACGCAGCGGTATTTTTCGATCAGTTTTTTCAATTCCGGTGATATTCTCATTTTAGCCATTTATTATTTCCTTCCTCTTTTCTACAGTATTTAAAGATACCCCAAGAAGCTAATTATAACAAGACGAACTCCAATTCACTGTTCCTTGCATTCTAAAACCTTAAATACCAGAAAACAGCTTTTTCAAAGTTGTTTTCAAAGTTGGCGTATAACATAGTATCGACGGAGCCGATTTTGAAACCACAATTATGATAGAATTTACAAGCTATAAGGTTATTGTCCTGGGTTTCAAGCATTAGTCCATGCAAGTTTTTATGCTTTGCCCATTCTATAGATATATTGATAAGCGCGCTGCCTATGCCTTGCCCCCTGAAATCCTTACATACGGCGATATCTTCTATATAAGCGTACCGGTTCCAATTTTTTCGCAGTTTAACTTTTCCGACGCATTTATCGTCTTGGTAGTAAAGATATATTATCTTATCAGTATTGTCAATATATTCAAGGCAATCTGCCTCCTCATCCTCTTCATCCTCTTCGTCTTGGTAGCTTTTTAAATATGGCGCTTCATAGAGTAATTCTGTAAAGGTCCAATTCTCGTTTTCATACCTCGGTATAATCTTACCTATCACCTCAAATGGTTCGCTGGGTTTATCGATATCTTTCAGGTGCCCTGCTTTCATTTCTGTAATCACTGTTCCCGCCTCTCTTCTATATCAGCGGCATATGTGCTATCCAGGCAGCCGGTTTTACCAGTGTATTTTTTATACATGTCCCTGGTATATTTTGTTATATTCCTATCATACTCCGGATAGGCATAATGAAGCCTTTCCGCCACCTCACCGGATACCGCCCTGAACAATTGATGGCATAGAAATAATGCTTCCCATATGTTTTCATAGGAATCCATCCGGTAGGTGGACAAAAGTTTCTCCCACAAATCCTCGGATATATACCTTTCAATAAACTTATAGTTCTTGCCTACACTTAATTTAAAGCCTGTTTCGATGCCGACCTTCCATGATATCATTCTCAGCAGCTCATGGCGAACAATCTGATTAAAATGATCAATAGCAAATAAAATTTCCTTACGGCACAGTCCCTTAACCACATAGGTAGTGGTGTTCCAGAATTCATTGCAGCAGTCATCGTATTCCCGGGCACTGGGTTTTCTTATATGATAATCCATGTCGGTCGGAACTACAGCTTGCTGAATCCTTCCATCCTTATCCAGAATAATCTTTATCAATTTATCGTCATTCAGGTAGTTTCCCAACTCTTCCAGGGGCAATAAGGTAAGGTCTATTTTATTATAATCATCAAAAAGTATTATATAGGAGTAGCCTTTCTCTTCAGCCGGGAATAGTTCCATATCCTCCGGTTTTTGCATCATTATAATATTCCCAAATTGATTAAGCCAGTCATCATTAGATATAAACGGTTCTATATCACTTACAAAATATGTAATATCATAATCCTGAAATTCATCTTTAGGTATATTAATATTTGCGCGTGACCCCTCAAGGGTCACAATTCGAATACGTTCATCCTGTTCTGCTAAAGAAAGTACTAAATCCATCATTTCTTTTTCTGATCTCATTTACATACTCCTCGTTTATTTTTTCTATATTATTACATCTTCTTTTTTGCCGATACAATCAGCATCATTGGGCGTCGCATTTCATCCGCCATCCCCGGAATATCCATCATGTTCTCTGGCGGCTGTGGCTCCACAATCTGATTTATTATAAAACTATTTGAAAGCAGTGTATTTAGATATGTGGTCAGTGTTCTATGATATTTTGTAACCTTTTCTTCCAAAAACATAGCTGTCCGTTTGCCCTCATAATAATAATTGTCCACCGGGAAATGCAGTATTTCTCCTTTTTCGTTATAATACCAGTCTTGTGTTCCATGAGCAGTAAAAACAGGATGTTCAACTGTAAAAACTAAATTGCCACCAGCCTTCAGCATCCTATATATCTTTTTTATTAAATTCTCATAGTCTGCTACATAATGAAACGCAAGCGAACTTAGTATTACATCAAAGCTCTCCTCTGGGAAATCCACATCTTCTATGGCACAGCATTCATATTCAATCTGTGGAAAATGGGTTTTTCCTTTTGCTACTTCGAGCATTTTATGAGAAATATCAACACCTACTACAGAGGAAGCACCGTTTTCCATCGCATATATACAGTGCCATCCATAGCCGCATCCTAAATCAAGCACACGCTTACCCTTAAAATCAGGTAGCATCTTTTTCAAAGTCTCCCATTCTCCCGCACCAGCCAGTCCTTTCTGCGAGCGACTCATTTGACTGTATTTTTGAAAAAATATATTATCATCATATTTGTTTTCTTTCATCTGAACTCTCCTCGTTTAAAAAGTTATTTATCTCCGATACAATTTCATTCACTTCATTATAAAGCTTCTCGGTCATGTCGTAGCATTCAAAAAGTGAGATACCGAGTACTTCAAAAATATGATTTACCTTCTCGGTATATTTTTCAGGTTTATGTTCAAAAGTTTCAAGCAGTTTTATAGCTTTCTTTTCGTTGATACAATAAGCATTATTACATGCAAATAACACTTGATTTAAACATGAAACTATACGAAAAACATGACCCGCAATATAATATTTATCGTCTGTTCCCGAATTTGCTTTTACAAACATTAAAGAGAACCCTGCTTCAAACATAAAAAAGTTAACTAAACTTTTCTGCAAAGCATTGGGATAAGTTTCTGCCTGTTTTTTTAATTCGCATAAGCTTTCATTCTTAGCATATAGTATTTTGCTAATCGCTAATTCTCCTCGATACATTGCACTAATATAACCATGGGGATGCCCAGTCTGATAATTGGCAGTAACAATTCCGTGCTCTGTATCTTTCATTATTTGTTCCACACGTTTAATATCACGTAAAATTAAATCCACATGATACCCGTTTATGACTAACCATCCGCCGCCATTAATCCAATCACCCCATGCTCCGGGAGGTACAACAAGGTTATTTCTATGCTCATCATCCAGCTTTGTAGCGAATTGATTAATAGTATTTATGTCAAATGATTCTGAATTGTAATAGATTCCGATATCTATATCAGAATCCTCTGTATGTGTGCCTCTTGCACGAGAACCCCTAATACAATGCCTTCTATATAAGGCAAAGAGGATAATTTGTCTGTCACTAATTGAATAATATTATCTATCATACTGAATCTCTCCTTTCAATATCAAAAGCTATATCTCATGTTGAGAAACACTTTTTTTGCCATATGTTCCTTATGCTTTACGTATATTTATATGGAAAGGAAAGGGGGCCTTCGGAATTCATCTTGAAGGCCTTATTTTCCCTGATTAGTGATCTAAACTACTTAGTGCTTAGATAAAATCCATAATCTTTTTCACTGCCCTACTTACCATCTGTCAAATAAGAAAAGTAAAATAATTATCAGACCATGAATATACAACAAAACAATCATAATATTTCTTTTATAACGTAATGATACAGATTAATGTATTAATTTAAAAGAGCAGCCGTTAAATTGAAGTCAATATCTGTTCTATCCACTCCCTAATTGATTATTGCTACTGTTTACTCAATCTGGTTGTTTTTCTGACACTCTCGATCTGTTCTCACAAACAAAGAAACACACATTTCTCCGAGTTGATAAAATAGATGTTTCTTCTTAAAACATTGCTATATCATTATTTTCTTGACATCAAACATACCGTCTCAGCAGGCGATTTCTGCCAATCGAAGCTCCCTATTCGGTCGCTTCTCTTGGGAAATCTTTGCATGAGACCTGCCTCTACTTTTCAGCGTCGCTTCGCTCCTTGACAAGTAGGGCTAGGGCTTCAACATGGTTCGCATTGTTAAGAGGCGTGTCGGGTGCTGTTAGTTATATTGTATATTTACTTTTTATCCTTGTCAATTTCAACCTCAAGTCCAGATTTAAACACTACTTTTAAATTTTCTTCATAAATTACTATCTTATCTATAAGTTTCCTCACCAATTCTTCATCATAACTTTCTATTTCTAATTCTTGATTGTCTAAAAACTCTTCTAATTCCTTTAGCCTGCTTTGTTCATTCTTCTCTTCCGCCATTTCAAGGAGTATCTTTTCTTTTTCATTTCTTAACTCTTCCACCCTTTCTACAAGGTCTGTGTAATCTTTCTTGGCATTAGCTACTTTTAAAAGCTCTTCTTGCACTTTCAACATTTCTTTATCTATTTCTTCTATCTGGCTAGTTCCATCACCTGTGATGACTTTTTCTATATTCTCTTTTATTATTTCTTTTAATTCACTGCTTTCAGATATAAGTTGATTAATGGCTTCTACAACTGCCTCTTGTAGGTCGTCTTCTTTAATAGTTCTCGCATGGCAGGCATCTGGTCCATGGGTTACTCTTGTGCAGCACCTCCAAACGGTGTACTTTTTCCCTCTGTTATTCCATGCTATTCTCCTGTAAATATCGCCGCATTTTGAGCAGTAGACAATACTTGAAAGGGCATATTTGCTGGAATAAATTCTTCTTTTTCCTTTGCCACTTACCATATTAGCTCGTCTATCCATTTCTTCTTGGACTCGCATGAAGATTTCTTTTGGTATGATGGCTTCATGGCTATTTTCTACATAATATTGAGGTGCAATTCCATCATTTTTTACTCTCTTCTTATTCAGGAAATCCACTGTATAAGTCTTTTGTAAGAGGGCATCCCCCATGTATTTCTCATTAGTTAATATTTGATTGAGGTTCGATACATGCCACTTCTTATTTCCTGCTCCATTTACTATCTTGTCTTTCTCTAATCCTTCCTTTATATCTCGTAGGCTTGCTCCTTCTAAATATTCTCTGTAGATCCTTTTTATAATTTTTGCTTCTTCAGGAACAATGACAAGTTTTCCTTCTTCGTCTTTTGTATAGCCTAAAAACCTATTATGGTTTACTTGGACTTGACCTTGTTGAAACCTATATTGAACGCCTAACTTTACATTTTGAGATAAGGACTGACTTTCCTGTTGAGCAAGAGATGCCATAATGGTAAGGAGGACTTCTCCCTTGGCGTCCATGGTGTTGATGTTTTCTTTTTCAAAATAGACTGGGATGTTGTTTTCTTTTAGTTTACGAATATACTTTAAACAGTCTAGTGTGTTTCTGGCAAATCTCGATATGGACTTTGTAATGATGTAGTCGATATTTCCTTCCATGGCTTCTTCAATCATTTTATTAAAGCCAGCTCTTTTCTTGGTATATGTTCCACTGATTCCTTCATCAGAAAAAACTCCCGCAAATTCCCAATCTGGATTTTTCTTTATATAATTTGTGTAGTGGTCTACTTGAGTGTCATAAGAAGTTGCTTGTTCATCGCTATCTGTTGATACCCTCGCATAAGCTGCCACTCTCAGTTTCTTCTTTTCTGATTCCTTGATGGAATTTCCTTTTTTCTTCTTCGCTGGTATTACTATGACCTTGCTATTCATCATCTATCACCTTGATTAACCTATACTTATAACTCGCTCGTTCAAAGGGATCTAGTGGTAGAACTTCTTCACTTTTGTATCTAAACTTGCATGGAACTCTAATGATCTCTTCTTCCTTTTCCCAAACTCGTCCCATGGCCACTGCCCTTTCTTTTAACATTTGACCTGCTTTTTCAAAGCTTTCTCTATCTATTATCTTGGGATAGATTTCATTTCCTAAATACTTTTTATTGGTAAGGATTCTTTTTACACTGGAGCTGTTTTTCTTCACGCCTGCAAGGTCTGCTGACTTTATAAGGGCATTGCCAGCAAGGTAGTTTTTAAAGATTTTTCTTATATTCTCCGCTTCTTTTTCTTGAATTTCTAATCTTCCGTCTCTTATGGTATAGCCATAACATAACCTAGACATTATTTTTCACTTCCTCTCTAAGTACAAGTCCACACTTTAAATGAAAATCAAGGGTCTCTCTATTAACAACTTGAATGTGGTCAATGATTTCTTCAAACAAGTCATCTTCAAAGTGATCTATCATTTCACTTTTTCCTAAGATTCCTATTAATTTTTCAAGTTCTCTTATTTCTTCATCATTTCCAAGGATGGCTTTTTTAATTCTTTCCTTTTCCCTGAGTAGATAACTTTCTTCACTAGAAATTTCACTGCTTTCTTTTGCGTAAACACTTGCATCTAAAACTCCCGAAGTTATTAGTTTGCTTAGAACCTCTTTTCTTTCCTTTAGTTTTTCTAGTCTTTCTTCAATTCCATTTATCTTCTCGACTTCTTCCTTGCTGTCCACTCTCTTTAAGGATTCTAAGAGTGGTGTAAGGATACTATCTTTTCCAAAGACTAGCTTGTTTACTAAAGTCGCAAATGCCAGTTTTATGTCCTTGTCTTTAATAAACTTCATATAACATTTATTAATATCTTTAAGGTGTTCACTGCAAGTCCAAGCTATATATTTTTCTTTGCCATTATAGTGATGTCTTCTTTTAAAGCTTGAACCACACTCGCCACACTTTATTTTCCCCGATAGGCTATATCTATTTTGGTATCTTTTAGTGTTTTCTCCATTTCCTTTTGCTATAGCCCTTATCCTTATTAGGTCTTGAACTTTCTCAAAGTCCTCTCTACTTACAATGGCTTCATGGTTGTCTATTATCTTATACTGGTCTTCTTCTCCCTTATTCTTGTGTCTATTATAATTTTCATCTGTATAGGTCTTTTGGTAGATGACATCGCCTATATATTTTTCATTTTTTAAGATTCCGTTTATAGTCGATCCATGCCATTTTGCTCCTTTTTGTCCTTTAATCTTTCTTTTATTTAAGTCTTCTGCAATTTTATGTGTTCCCTTACCTGAAAGATACTGTTCAAATATTTCTTTTATGATTTTTCCTTCTTCTTCATTCACTACCATCTTTCCGTCTATATTCTCATAGCCATAGGGTGGACTTGATATGATAAAGGTTCCATTTTGAAATCTTTTCTTTATGGACCATTTGTTATTTTCTGATATCGACCTGGACTCACTTTCTGCAAGGGATGAAAGTATGGATAACATCAACTCGCTTTCCATGGTTCTTGTATCAATGTTTTCTTTTTCAAAATAGATACCAATGTTTAAATCGAGAAGTCTCCTTACGATTTCCAAACAATCTGTCGTGTTTCTTGCAAGCCTTGAGATTGATTTGGTTAGGATAAAATCTATTTTTCCGTCTTCACAGTCTTTTAGCATTTTTAGAAGACCGTCTCTACATTCTTTCTTTGTTCCAGTGATGCCTTCGTCAAAGTATAGGCCTGCAAAAGTATATGAATTGTTCTCTGCTATCATCTTTTCGTAGTGTGCCTTTTGTGTTTTAAGACTCACCAGTTGAGCTTCCTCATCTGTCGATACTCTTGCATAGGCAGCAACTCTAAATATAGATTCTTCTTTTTGATTTGCTTCTATTTTTGTTATCTTTTTCATCGTCTCACCTCTCTTTCTCTAAGTGCTATATTCCCGTACAAGTAAGTATTTATCAAGTCTTATATCATTAATTCTGAAAGAATAGGTTTGAACTTTTTTATGTTTTCTCTCCTAATTTTCCTATATTCTTCAAGGCTAATTTCATCTAAAAGAAATAGGTCTTGAATGAATTTATCCGATAGATAGAAATTAAGCTCTGCCTTTAAATCCCTTTCAGTGTATTCAGTTTTTATAATTTCTTGTCTACCTTCAAACTTTTCTACTCTCATACTCCACCTCCTATATCACAGGCAAAGAAATCAGGTCTATCTTTAACCCTAAATTTCTTTCCTCTATATTCCTTAGGACAAAGGGAGTAGTTTTGAGTAAAGTTTATAATTTCTAATATATGTAAAGAGAAATATGGCGTTAGAAATGTAGGCATAAAAAAAGGTTATAATTTTGAAAAATTACAACCTTTTGTCCAATGCTAGTTATTTAATTATAGAGAGTATATTTCTTTAACCCTATCAGCTAAGAACTTTACTCTTCCTTCAGAGATTATTTCTTTAAAACTCTCGTTATTTGCAATTGTTTCTAAATAAAAGTTAACAATCATATCGTCACTTCTGTTTGGATTTGTAGATAATAATAAATTTTCATCAAGCCATTCATCTATTTGATTAAAATACTCATCACCTCTTATCTTAAAAGATTTTTCCTTGCTCTCTATTAGTAGGTTGAGTAATTTTTCTACATATTGACTAGCGATTTTTGGGTTATTATCTTTAATATAATGAGTTGCCAAGGATAAATAAAAGTTTAAAACTATAGAAATATTTATTTCAATAAGATTAAAAGTTTCTATTAAATCCTCCACTCTTTCCAAGGTTTCGACCCAATCCTCATTATGCAAACTGCTTTTCATCATAAGAAGAGTGATTAAATCAATTACGTTCTTATAAATCATTACTTGAAGTTTTTGATCTACTTCATTTTCTTTCTTCATTTTTAGATAAGCTGAAGCCACCAAACAATCTTTAGATATAGATAGCATGTCAGAAGATGGTAAAATATTTAATGCTTCTTCTGATTTTCCTAAACTAATTAAACAGGCTGCCCTCAAGCTCAATGATTGTTCTTTTAATATAGGATTTTTAGAATGCTCGCATACCCTATTTAGTATATTATTTGCGTATTCTAGATATTCCTCTTTTTTTACATCATCAGTTGCTAAATCACAATGGTTCAAAATAAACAAAGCCATGTAATATAGTAGTTCAAAGCAAGAATAGTATTGTTTTATTTTGATTTTTATATCTTCTACGATACTATCCATATCTGTATCAGTGACACGATTCTCTAAGTCTATATAAAATTTTTGAATTTGAGTTGAAGATAAATCTGGGTCATATCCTATTAATTCATCCACACTTATATTGAAAAAAGTGGCAAGTTTTGGTAGAAGTAAAATATCTGGATGGCTTTGACCTGTCTCCCATTTTGATACGGACGCTTTTGTTACCATCATAAATTCTGCTAATTCTTCCTGAGTTATACCTCTTTCTTTTCGCTTCTGAAGAATATTTTCTCCAATTTTTAGCATTCTATTTTACCTCCTATATAAGTTAATTTTTTACCTTGATAAGTGAATTAAATTTGAAATATGCTAATCTCACATAATCAATTTCAAGAATATTCACACTTCAAAGTATTTTGATTTTTATAGAAAGATGACAAAATACCCCTCACTTTATATAGTGAAATTTGCCCTCTTTGGTAACCAGAATTTTTATTTTTTTATAGTATTTTTGAGTTTCAATGATTAATTTAAGCATAAAAAAATGAGGACTTATGCTACTAGGCATAAATCCTCTAATCTAAATTTTCCTGTTCAAAGACTTTAAATATTTCTTTCTATTAATTATTTAATTTCCATGATTCTGCCTTAGCCTTTGCATTGATAAGATCAGAATAAAGTCCATTATTTTCAATCAATTTTTCATGATTTCCACGTTCTACTATTTCTCCATCTTTTAAGACTAGAATCTGATCTGCATTTCTAATGGTTTTTAGTCTATGGGCAATCATAATTACTGTCTTATTTTTTGTTAATGTTTCTATTGCTTCTTTAAGTTTATCTTCATTTTCTGGGTCAATATTTGCAGTTGCTTCATCAAAGATAATTATATCTGCATATTTTAGCATGGCTCTAGCTATGGAAATTCTTTGTTTTTCTCCACCAGATAGGCTTGCTCCACCTTCCCCAATAATAGTGTCATATCCTTCTGGTAAAGCTTCTATGAATTCATGACATCTTGCTTTTTTTGCAGCTTGAACTACTTCTTCATGGCTCGCATTTTGTTTTCCAAATTTTATATTATTTTCAATTGTATCTTCAAATAGGTATACATCCTGAAAGACCATTGAAATAGAATTCATTAAGTTTTCTATCTTATAGTCTTTTATATTTTTTCCACCAATTAAAATCTCGCCAGAATTTACATCCCAAAATCTCGCTATGAGATTACAAAATGTTGTTTTACCAGATCCAGATGGACCAACAATAGCAGTCATAGTATTTTCTTTTATCTCTGCTGATACATTTTTTAAAATTGGTCTGTCATCATAAGAAAAAGAAACATCTTTAAAGACTATATCGTGATTTCGTATAGACTCTGAAACTTCTCCTTCTTTCATATCAGGCATTGAGTCTATAAAGCCAACTGAATCTATAGCATTTTCGCAAGCTCTTAGGATTGCCATGTTTGATCCTGCACCGATTAGTCCTTCAAAGATTATAAAGGATGCCATAATCATAAGAATTGTTTCGGCAAGCGGAAGTTCACCAGATAAATTTAATTTTAGAGATACATAGACCATAGCTACTGTTGTTATTCCCATTACAATTCTTTGAATAACTGTGTATGGTGCAACAGATTTTTCTAGGTCTAAGAGTATTCTTGATGTATCTTTTATAGACTTTCTCAAAGCCCTGTTATTTTCTCCACCAAGATTATAGGATTTTATAACCTGCATACCTTGTAAAGTTGCCAATACTTCTTTTGTAAGTCTTGTTTGTGTTTCTGTCATTTTATCTGCATTAGCTGATGATTTTTTCTCCATCATTGATGTTACTATAAAGAATACTATTACACCTGCTACTGCAACAAGTCCTACCTTTACATTAAATATTAAAGTTCCAAGGACAAAGACTAAAGTATTTAAAACTCCACCAAGTACAAGAACCAAAAGCATAGGCACCCACATTTCTGCTTGGGAAAGTGAAGATGTGGCAATTGTAGTTAATCTTCCAAGTGAAAAGCTTGAAAAGAAACCCATAGGAACTCTTTTAATTTTTTCTCCTATTTCTATTCTCTTATGGGCTGCCATAAAATATCCTGCATGAGTCTGTGCCATCTGTGAAATTTTTAGTGTCATAATTTTGCCAACAAGAGATATTACTAATATGCCGAGACAAATAAAGATTGCCTTATAGTCTAAAGTTTTAGAGAATATATTTACTAGCATATAGTAGATTGCTCCAAACTCAAGGGCATTAAATACAGCGTGCAAAAATCCAGCGAGAATGGATTTCTTAATATTTACCTGTTCTTCTTTTGAAAAATTCCATATCTTTTTAAACACATTAAGCATTTTCATCACCCCTTAGATTTGCAGCATACATTTCCTTATAAAGTTCTGATGACTTTAATAGTTCTTCATGAGTACCATAAGAATTTAATTTGCCATCTTTAATAACAAATATCCTATCTGCATCAACAATTGTCTTTAACCTATGAGCGATTATGATTAAAGTTTTACCCTTAACTAGGTTAGCCAAGGCGTTTTGTATTAGAGCTTCATTTTCAGGATCTATATAAGAAGTTGCTTCATCTAAAATTACGATTGGTGCATTCTTTAGCATGGCACGAGCAATAGATATTCTTTGTCTTTCTCCTCCAGATAGATGACCTCCACCTTCACCAACTCTTGTATCATAACCATTAGATAGATTCATAATAAAATCATGGCAGGCAGATTTTTTACATACATCTATAATTTCTTCGTCAGAGGCATTCTTATTTCCAAGCCTAATATTTTCCTTTATAGTCATATCAAAGAGGAAATTGTCTTGGGATACAAAAGAAATAAATGAAGACAAATTTTCGAGCGACATATCTTTTGTTTCTATTCCGCCAATTTTAATAGATCCCTTATCTACATTCCAAAATCCAGCAATAAGTTTTGCTATTGTGGACTTACCTGACCCAGAAGGACCAACGAGTGCTGAAACATTAGATTCTTTTATTTCCATAGAAAGATTATCAATGACTTTCTTTTTTCCATCGTAAGAAAAATCTACGTCTTGAAGTTCTATATTATAGGATTCTATTTTTTCTCCCTTGTCAATATTTTCTAACTCTCTTGAATCTAAAATCTTTCCTATTTCAGAAGTTATAGTTGATATTCTTGACATATCATCCATATAGTTCATGATTTTTAAAATGCTAGAAACCGTAGCAAAGGATAAGACGATTAAGGTAATTAAATTTCCTAAATCAATACTTCCATTTATATAAAATAAAATCCCAAAGGGTATGATTGTAATAATTCCCATAGGAGAAAGTAATCTACCTATGGCAACCCTATTCATAGATTCACCCATCCAGTTATAATAAAAGTTTGCATTATCATAAACTGCATCAGCATATTTTTTATAAGATGATTCGCTTTGATTAAAGGTCTTGATTACTTCTATCCCATTTATATACTCAACAATGGAATTATTCATATGTTGACCAATGGCAACTGACTTTCCAAACATTTCCTTATAATGAGCATTCATAACAGACATCATGGTAGCCATTCCCACCACAAATGGAATTAGTGATAGCAAGGTCAATCGCCAATCTAAGGTAAACATATAAATAAATAATAGAACAGGTCCTACTAAATTTGCCGTAAATTCTGGCACTAGGTGGGCAAGTGAAGTTTCCATAGAATCAACTTGCTCAACTATAATATTTTTTAATTCTCCAGATGATCTTGATAATACATCTCCCAATGGCATCTTAAATAATTTTTTGGAAATATCATTTCTAATTTCTCCTAATGAATTAAAGGTTGCGGTATGGGAAATACTTGTTGATATTCCTGCTGCCACTTCTTTAATAACAAATGTTATTAAAATACTTATACAAAGTGGAGTATATAAACTCATATCATTTGCACCATTAATTAAGTTTACAACGATTTTTGCCATGTATATATAGGAAAAAAAACCTGCCACCACTCCCACTATCGCAAGTAGGACGGATGCAAAATATGATCCTTTTCTTTTATTTACATATTCTTTTACTAAATTCACTTTAAAACCTCCTTTAGTAATATTTTTAAATAGTTTATTATATTTTTTTTATTTCAGAGGGCATTCTATTAAGCTCTCCAATCATCATTGCTATTCCAGCTAAAATCATAATTAAATCTACAAGAGGTTCAGCAAACCATACTGCCTTAACTCCAAATGTCATTGGTAGAATAATCATGGCAGGAACGAATAAAAATAATTGTCTTAGCATGACGATTATGCCTGCCTTTTTAGCATTTCCTATTGCTTGGAAGAATGTTATAGACATAACCATTACTCCATATAAGATAAATATAGAATAGAATAGTCTAAAGTTTCCTACTCCCTGAGTTATAATACTTTCTTCTACTCCAAATAGGGAAAGGATGTTTTTTGAAAATAATAAGACTGGTAGCCAAAATATGGCTGCAAGAACAAGTCCTCCAATGGAGAATACCTTCATTGCCTCCTTTACCCTGTCATATCTTTTTGCTCCAAAGTTTGTACCAACAACAGGTTGCAAGCCTTGACTCATTCCCCAAAGTGGAATAAAGGAAAAGGCATATATTCTTAAAGTTGCTGCCATTAAGATAGCATTTGTATCTCCGCCATATTTAAATGACATTTTATATAGCATTGTTTGTTGAATCATAAATAAAATTTGCATCATCATAGCAGATGACCCTACGCCAAACATTTCTTTTTTTATTTCCTGATCAGGTTTGATTTTATTTATTTTTACTGCTTTACTTTTATATTTGAAGTAATGGAGTGTTATTATCGCTTGAACAAATTGTGCTGTAATAGTTGCAAGTGCAGCCCCTTCTATTGCGTATTTTCCCATTAATTTCATTAGAATTGGATCAAGAATTATGTTTAAAAAAGCCCCTAGCCCCATAATGAGCATTGCTTTTTTCATTAATCCTTCTCCACGCATAACCATGTTTGCTGATTGAGTAAAGTTTACAAATAAAGAACCAATGAAAATTACTCGTAAATATCTGATACCATATTCTTTAATTTCTCCACTTGCTCCAACCATATCTAAAAAATGTGGTGCAAGTAAAATTCCGCCTATTGTAATAATTGATGAGAATAGAATAACCCAAAAGATTAAATTCCCCATAATTTTATCAACTGTTTTTTGGTCACCCTTTCCTATAGCTCTTGATAAAACTGATGCTGAACCTACACCTATGAGTGTAGATACTCCACTATTGAAAAAGGTAAGTGGCATAGCTACACCACAAGCTGTCATTGCTGTTTGTCCTATAATATTTCCTGCAAAAATTCCATCCATTAGTGGATAAAGACCTATTACTATCATTCCTATTACAGCAGGAATAGATAATTGAAAAAGCAAATCTATAGGTCTTTTTGTTAATAATTGTTCTTTCATATCTTGTTTCAAAAAATCAACTCCTTACACAATCAGTCCATCTTTAATAAATTTCAAAATTTCTTTTTCATGTCCCTGAACATATACTTTCTTATATCCATCTTCTTCAAGCATTAACACAGAATTACAAACTTTAAAAATAAGTTCTATATCATGAGTTATTATGGCAAAAGGATATATTTTTGAATATCTTTTTATTATTTCAGAAATATCATTCATTCTCTTGTAATCTAAACCTGACGTAGGTTCATCTAGAATTATTAGTTTTCTACCACTTAAACAAGCAGTTAATAGAGCAAGTCTTTGTTTTTGTCCACCAGATAGATTTTGTGGATGGTCATACCTATTTTCCCAAAGGTCAATATGTTTTAATTCGTTTCTAAGTCTATTTAAATATCCAACGTCATTAATTCTATCTTTTTGTAAAAGCTCATTTTCCACCGTATCAAAAAATATTTGGTATTCTACATCTTGCATCATATAATAAGAGTTTCTTAATCTTTCTTTTTTATTTCTCCCAAAGCTTGTCTTGCCTTTAAAGTTTAATAAACCAGCTAAGGATCTTGCAAGAGTCGTTTTACCTACTCCATTTTTACCTATAATCGCCATTATCTCATTTTCATATAAGCTTATATTTAAATTTTTTATTAATTCTTTTTTACCAATAGAAATACCAACTCCTCTTATCTCCTCAACTACATTTTTGCAATTATCAATATTTTCAGATAGCAAAAAATTATAATTCGTTGTTCTTAGAGAGTAATTTTTACAATCCTTTTCTGTTAATTCACCTTTTTTAAAAACTTTTTCGATTTTACCATCTTTCATATACAAAAAACGATCATATAAATCATTTAAATAGAACAATCTATGCTCAGATATTATTATCGTTTTTCCTAATGATTTTAATTTTTCAAGAATATTCTTAAGTTCGACTATTCCCCTATAGTCTAAATTTGATGATGGTTCATCAAAGAAAATTATTTTAGTATCATAAACAAGAGTAGATGAGATAGCAACTTTTTGCTTTTGTCCACCTGATAAAGAATTGATATTTCTATATTTTAAATTTTCAATTCCCATCACACTCAAAGAGTCATCAACTCTTTTCTTTAATTCTGAAAGCTCCATTCCTAAATTTTCTCCAACAAAGGCAAGCTCATCCTCAACAATATTTGCGAAAAACTGATCTGTTGGATTTTGAAAAACATTTCCTATATACTTTGCCAATTCTCCGTTGTTATATTGCGAAATATTTTTTCCTAAAATAGATACTTGTCCATACAATTGTCCTTGATAATGATTCGGAATTAAACCATTTAATATTCTTGTTAGAGTAGTTTTTCCACAACCAGATAAACCACTTATAACAACAAGTTCCCCTTCTTTAATATTTAGCTCTATATCTTTTAAAATTACCTTATCATTTCCATCATAAGAGAATTTTTTAATATCAGCTTCTATTACATTCATATTGACCTCCACAATAAGAAAATAGCTAAAAGTAAGAATACGATATCAAAAAATTTAAAAGTTATTTTATGATAATTGGTCCTTTCCCCTCTATATTCTGCTCCTTTAGATATAATAGATGAAGTCAAAGTTTCACTCACTTGCAAACATTTATAGATAAGAGGGATGAAATAAAGTTCAAAAGACATAATAGGATGGAGGGGACTTAATCTTAGTCCCCTTACCTTCATGCCATTCTTTATTTCTTTAAGCCTTAACCCCATCTCTGATATAAACTTCATTCCTATCACTATGCTTAGAGCAAACACATTTGGAATGTGTAAAAACTTAAGTGAACTCATCATTTTAAGTGGTGATGTATTCACAAGAATACCGCCAATAATAAATATCGGAAAGAGTTTTAATACAATTTCTACAAGACCTAAAATTGCATTTCCACCTATTCCTAAGTCTGTAATAGTTAATGTTTTGCCAACAATTAACAAGATAAGAACTGTTGCTAGTTGTTTAATAAATTGTTTTAAGGAAAAAGTTAAAGTTAGAAACATTGATATTCCTATCATAATATAGTAGCCAATATCATCTGTTATAAATAATATAATCGAAAACGCTAAAATTAAAACAAATAAGATTATAGGATTTACAAGACAGTTGTCATCTCTCCTTATTTTTTCCATTACAATATTCCTGATTTTTTACTCTTTTTAAAAAACTTATTATTTATATATAATCCAAATCTTCCTGCTATTAATACCAAGACGATATTAATGCCTATTGAGATTAGCATTGCCTTTGGTGTAAAAAAGGCATCCATAAAGGCAGCCTGTTCTTTAGTAAATACGCTAAAAACTTCAACAATTTTTTCTGGTCCAAGTAGTCTTACAAATGTCATTGCATGCATTGAAATAACAAACATTCCAGCAGATACTGCTAAGGCAACTCTATTATCATTTTTATAGTTACCTATAATTAATTCTGCTACAATAGCTGCGATGGCATTTACTATAAGCATTGGCCAATATCCACTTAATGCATAAAATACACCAAGCAACATGAAAAATATAAAAGCTATTCCTCTTTTTTGTAATTTTTTAGCCATAATTATAAATGGCGGAGCTACTACAAAGGAAGAAAATCCTGCCGCTATATATAAGGATAAAGTTCCTAACATTCCTGTTGCTGTTGATACAGCCATGTTTAATATAAACGCCACTACTGTAAAAATTGTAACTTGTACGATATCTTTTAATTTCATATAAACCTCCAATTTAAGATATGTTTTTTCTTTCTGAGTAAACCCTAAGATTTACTTAGCATTATTATCTAAGATAATTCCTATCATTTTTTTTAATGCAAGTTTGTTCTTCACAAAATTTTCTCTTGCATTTAGAACTTCACAACCTAGAATAAATGTGTTAATAAAATCAGTTATTAATTCGATAGCTTCACTTAATTCACCTCTTACATCTTCATCAAATAACATTAGAATACTATCAGATGATGATTTTTTTAGTTTCTTATATAAGTCTTTTAACTTATCGTCGTGATTTAATTCCTGCAAAAACATTGCATAAATTGAAACATAGTCACTCTGATATAGCATTTTTTCTAAAATAATCTCAGATAAAACTTCGCTAAAATCCTGACTTGTTTTATTCATCTCATCATAGATTATCTTCTCTCTGTATTTATTTCCTTCTAACATAATGTCGTATAAAATTTCATAGGTAGAACCATAATGATGATACAAACCACCTCTAGAAAGCCCAGTAGCTTCCATAATGTCATTCATAACTGTATTTCTAAATCCCTTATCCAAAAAGACTTTCATAGCTGCTTGTCTAATCTGCTTTTTTCTTTCATCAGCTTCCATTTTCATTTCATAAATAACCTCCAAACCGACACTGTTGTCGGTATTATTATATCAACACTGATAATCATTGTCAATAGCTTCGCTTATACTTCTTTATTAATTTCTTTAAATGCGGTATAATCAATAAAATTGAATAAACGCTTAACGCTTATAACTTTAATAGCAAGCACAGTAAGTGAGTACCCACTTACGAAAAATTGATGAAGCAGAACCTTTATGGACTGCTTCTTTTTTTATCAATTTTACCTTGTTAGGGAGAGCCCTAAGATCCCAATATTTTATGATAAGGAGATATACTATGGATAATAGAAAAAGAAATAATCAACTAAAAATATATTTAACAGATGAAGAAAAGGAAGTTTTTGAAAAGAAAATGAAACTTGCTAATTGCAAAACTATGTCTCACTTTCTTAGAAAATGTGTATTGGAAAAAGAGATTTATGTAGTAGATTTAGAACCATTTAGAAACCTACAATGGTTACTTTCAAATGCAACAAATAATATAAACCAGATTGCCAAGGCTACTAATACAACTGGTGTTATTTACAAAAATGAAATTGAATCTATGAATAATCAGATAGAAAAATTATCAAGAGAAATATGGCAGATTCATTCCCTACTTCTTAATAAATCAAAATGAAATTTATTATATAAGTCAAAATTTAATTTATAAATACATTAAATATCAGATGAGAAATTCTACATTTTTAATAAAAACTAGGTACATCAAATACTGCATTTTTCATGAATATAATCATGTTTTTATTTTTCAAATCAATCTACATGATTTGAAAAGTATCTTTCCGAACTTAAATATAGTATTCTAGTAAATACAATAAAAAAAGAATACCCTCATGCAAGAGTATTCTTAAAATAAAAATAGTAATTATCTTTTTTCATTCTATAGAATAATATTAAAAAGCAGCATAAAACATAAGTAGAAATAGTACCTACTTTTCAATTAAATCGAAGAGAGTTCTATAACATTTTCTTCTCCAAAATACTCTTTAGCTTTTTCTAATATGTCAGAATCATCAGTAGGCATATATATTATTAAATTCTTTTTTGCTCTTGTTATACATACATAAAATAATTTTTTTGTACGTTTCTGAACATTAGAGTTCGGAGATCCTTTCCCAAATAATGTTCTAAAGTCATATTTATTCCAATCAGACTCTAATACAAGCAATACATTGTCATATTCACTACCTTTAACACTATGTTGAGTACAAATTGGTGAAAATTCTTTTAAATATAAAACACTTTTTCTATATTGATTAAATGTTATCTTTTTTATTCTCTCCCATAAATAAAACCCTTTATTTGAAATATAATCACTAAACAATTCATCTTCTTTGAGTAACCCTTTTACTTCCGCAAATTTTAATACATTTTCTATCGTTTGATTATCTTCACTTACAAGATAATCAATTGCTTGCTTAAGGCAAATCTTATCATTTCTATTATGAATAGAAAATTTTGTTATTCGTAGAAAATCATTAAATCTATTAGCCTCATATAATTCAATAATCTCCTCTAATATATCTAATCTGCGTAAAATCCTATCTCTATAAGAATTAGCTTCATATCTACCACTCATTCCATTTAATTTATATGACATGAGTGATTCCTTAGTGATTCTACATTTTTCGTAAGCTTCTTCCCATGACATATCTTCTAAAACACTATATATTGACTGATAAATTTCATTTCCGTTAATTTGATCTAACAGCTCCACTTTGTTATATGTCGGTTTTACCTCTAACGTTATTTCTCCCAAAGTCTTATTACAGTCTAAATTTCCCTTATCAATTTTTTTCTTTATCCCACTTATAAGCTTAGTTATCAAATCAGCATTATATAGATCATATAAGTCTTTAAAGCCAGTCATTTCAGCATTATATTTATGTGTTAGCCTTAACTCTTTTGTTTGTTTTCCATCAGAAAAATCCCAAGATTCAAAAATATTCTTCCCCTTTACACTTATAAAATCATTTATTTCAGTTCCATATAAAAATTTAATACTACCTTCTCTAATAGTACCATTTTCCATATTAGGTGCATTTATATCTTCTGAAGGTCTTTGCTCAATATCATCATCTCTAAACTTATTGGCTACTTCGATTACAACTCTTGGATTTCTTCGGTTTTGCGTCTTTACTATTTTAGTTAAATTATATTGATTTAAATTACCAACTCCGTCGTCATATATAGACTGCATTGAATCTCCAAAAAAACCAATTACATTTTTCTTATCGCTTTGCTCAAGATGCTTTAGTAAAATATCAGCAACTAAAGGACTTGTATCCTGATATTCATCAACAAAAATACAATCTGCAATATCCTTTAAAATGTCCGCTATTTTTTTATATTTCTCAAACATTTTCTCTGCAACAATCAAAATGTGATTATGGCTGATTTTCACTCTATTTTCTTCATTTGCCGTTACAGAATAATACTCATCATAATCTACATAAAGATTTTCGAAATATTCTTGAGAAATTAAATCCTCAGAAAAATCTTTTGGCTTTTTAAAGTTCTTTTCATTATCATCGTTAATAAGCTCAACTAAAATATTTTTTATTTCATTCTGATATTTTCTGATAAGAGACCATATAAACTCATGTATTGTTGAAACCCAAATATTTTCATTTTCTATTCTTGATAAAATTTCGGCAACTGCATTATTTGTATATGTAATGCATACTATCTTTATATCTGGTAATTCCTCTGTGAGTGCATTTATTAAGGAAATTAAGGAGTATGTTTTTCCACTACCTGCTCCACCTTCTAAAATAAAATTTTCACCATTTTTTATACATTCAAGAGCTTCTAATACTTCTTTTTCCAATGTTAGCGTATCCATAATAAGCCCTCCTCAATATAATGTGGAACTGCCCATTTTTCATCTTCTTCGCCATTCTCATTATCAAAATACAATAAGCTTGATGCAAATGCCGATTTCTTTTTCACATTATTCAAAGCAAAATTATAATAATCACCATTTTCTATTTCATCATTCGAAAAATCTTTTAAAGCTCCATATTGATAAAACCCTTCTTTGTTTTTTAATATAAAGTCTTTATTTAGTGCTATAAATGCATCTTCAAAACTACTCGCTTGATACTCACCATAAGATTCTGGTATTTGATAGGCCATTCTCATATTATCTTTAATTTTATCCTCAGCATTTTTCCCTACAAGTTCCTTAAATTGATTATTCGATGTATCAATTCCAGTATCTTTAAAAAATTCTTTTATTGATGCGTTACTTGTATGTGTTCCCTCATCGGGGTGACAACTCGTATATACAGTTCTTTCTTTTCCATTTTTATCTATTTTCTTTTCAGCTTTAACAGAGTCAATATCCGTAACAAACAAAACTTTTGTTCCTAAAAAGGAAAATAAAGGCATAAATATATGAGAATGCGCTCCAACTTCTATTATAGAAATATTCTGTGATAATAGTGGTATAATATCTGCTCTTGGCTTTTCTTTATTATCAATTTTATGCATCATCACTGGCATTAAAATTCGTTCGGTATCTCCTTCTATACAAATAGCTTTATCCGCAAAGAATAGTTCACTTCTATTCATTGTCAGATATTGTTTTACAAACTTAAATCCTTTCTGTTCATCTCCACCATACTCTTCTTTTAAAGAATTAAAGCTCTTAGCTATGACCGTATTCCCGTTTTTCTTCAAATATATAATGTCATCAAAGTTACATTCAGAAACTATATGTGATGAATGCGAAGTGATTAAAATCTGCAACTGCTTATTCTTTTCTTTCAACAACTTATTTCTATGTGCTTTGATATGAGATTTAATATTCCTTATAAATATATACTGTAACTGAGGGTGTGTATGTGCTTCAGGTTCTTCAATATATAAGAGATTTATATCTGCTGGTTGTTCAAACAATTCCTGTATATTGGTTTCAATCTCAAATAAAATACCAATTAAATTTAAATACCCCAATCCATTATATGTTTCTGGAAGCGAATAATCTCCCCCTTGTCTATAACTTAAGTTTGTATTATCTGACAATAAATTTTTCTCTGAAATAGATGACTCTATTGCTATATCAATTCCATTTTCTGCACCACCATAAGTTTTAATAACATCTATAACATCACTAAAAATACCATCAATGGGTTCTTCACCTTCACTTTTTTCTCCATTGTAAATCTTATATAATTCTTTATCGGCTTCCTCCAATTTTTCTTCAAGTCTTGTAAATACCGATTCACTTTCATCTTTTGCAGCTTTATAAGAACTGAAATATTTACCAGTTAAACCTGATAAAACATGATTACGATCATCATTAGAAACCGCTCGATCAGCTCTTATTCCTGCCACTTTAATGACTTTTTGAATATCTTTATTATCAATTTCTTCTGATCTATCTTGCGTTGTTTTGTTTGCTTCAACATCAAACCCTCTTGAATATTTTTTCGTTTCAAAGAAGTTTGCAAAATTCTTACTCATAAATTTGGAAAATGATTTAAAATCTTCAATATTTTTTTCACTAATAATGTTTTTTAATTCTATGATTTTTTTTGCAGCTATTACCGAAATAAATTCTAAAACTATTATGTTATTATCTGGATTTAAGTCCATCATGAATTTTTGAATATTCTCATATGAATCATTATCATTATACTCAATGAATAATTGCATATTAATAGTTTCTAATAATTGAACTTCATCCAGCTTTGTTATATCAAAACCAATTATTTTTTTATAGAGATCTTTCTGGCATTCTAAATTTATATCTTCCCAAAATAATTTAGATGAATTTAGCATTTTATCTAAAACAATAATAGATGATGTTTTTCCACAATTATTTTTACCTATAACTAGCGACAATTCATCTTTAAAATTTAACTCAAAATTTTTTAATAATCTAAAGTTTTTGACTTTCATCTTTTTTAAAATCATTTTAATATTCCTCTTTACCTTCTAAATCAAACTTTTCTTTTATATTTATTTTCCTAAAAATCCTTTGTCTACTTAGATCAACTTGTTGTTTTCGAGACGATTCTCACTACATCAACAACCTTATCAAAGGTTAAATCTCCAATATATTTATTTTCACTCAGATATACTTCCCACAATGATCTCAGGTATGAATCTTCTTTTATGTACTCTATTATTTCCTCATAGTCTTGCATTATCTCATCACTTCTTCTTTTGTTTGAGGTTCTCTCTACTGCTTCTTTTAAAACTTTATAGTTTATCTGGTCTTTTTTAGTTTGTAGAGGGTGTATAGGTCTTAAAAGTCTCTCATTCGTGTGGTTGTTATATTTCTTCTGATTATTGTTTCGTATTTTCAGCTAAAATTGTTTCTAATGGGTATGCCATTATTTTTATATTTTCTTTGCTAAAGATACATGGATAGGTGTATTCTATTTCTCTTGGTGTTATTGCATCTCCTGTTGTTAGATCAAGTTTCATTGTGTTTTTAGTTTTTCCAACATTTGCTATTAGTGAAATTCTAAAGTTCTCGTACTCATCCTCTTCTCTAATATAAGAGATGTCTTTTATTTCAAATTTTATTCCATCATCGACATCTATATTTATAATTTCATCTACGATTTCTTTTATTTTTTCTTCTTTTAGGGGTATGCCTTTTATGGTTGTGTCCATGTCCATAGTTGTTCTATTTTCAATGCCGATTAAGGATGATATGAGGAATCCTCCCTTTATTACAAAATTATTTTTGTATTATGATTTAGATAGTCTTTCTAAAAATCTTTCAAAGAAATATATTTGCAAAACTTCTTGCGATTTCAAATTCTTCTTCTCTGCTAAACTTCTTATCTTTCCCTTTATACTCTCGATATTAATCATGATAATACCTCCATGTATTTTCTAATTTCATTTTCTATTTTAAATAGTCTGCTGTATTTTATTAATCGTCTTAGATTTTTATTTGGTGATTTAAAGTATCTTTTTATTGCTTCTGTAAAAATTTGTTTATCTATTTTTTCTCTGTCGATTATGATATCGCAAATTGTTCGATCTATATCATAAACTGGGATAAGGTTGCCTTGTGGTGATTTTATTTCTGCCTTTCCTAGTTCGTATAAATCTTTTTTTACATAGTGAACTTGTAGATCCTCATATCTTTTTTTGATATGGCTGGCATTGTAGCCTTGAGGTACAGATATATGAAATACATTTGGGGTCCTATCTGATAAGTCATGTAGATATAGGGCTGTTTGATGGGAAAATATAATTCGATTACTATTTGATGATATTAAAACAAAATCGTCTATTACTTTTCCTTTTAATTGATATAGTCCTGGTCTTAATCTTTCCAACTGTCCACTCTTTGTTAATTCTGATAAATTATGCCTAGTATATCCAAGTTCTTCTGCTTCTTTGTTGGTTATCACTAAATTTTCTTGGATATATTCTTTAAGTGTATTCATAGTCCGCCTCCTCTCGTTTACGCTTTTATTATATGTTATAAAAGCGAATATGTAAAGCTGGGCTATGAGTAATTTATATTTTGAGAAGGATGTAACGAATCCTTACTCCCTTCAATAAAAAAGAGCAGCCTTTTAAGCTACTCTTATAGAAAGTACAAAATGAGTTTATCTTATTAATTTTTTCTTTGTGTTTCCTCATACTAGTTTTAAAACTACTCTTACATCCATGTAGTTTTTTTGAGTCTTTTTGACGTATCCTTCTTCATCTTTATCAAAGACAAAATGCTTATAAAACTGCTTAAAATGCAGGATTTCTAAATTTATATCTTTTGTATCAACGCTATAGCTTCCACATGCATAGTCTGTGGGAACATGTCTACTGCCTTGATTTTTTCTAGTTTGTAGCCTTCATTTATAAATCTTTTTATGTCTCTTGCTAGGGTTTGAGGGTTGCAGGAGATGTATATTATTTCTTTGGTGCTTGTTTTGCCTATGGATTTGATTAGGGCTTTGTCTAGGCCTGCTCTTGGTGGGTCTACTATTATTGTGTCTATTTTTTCATTTTTTATGAAGTTTTCGTCTATATATTTGGCGTTTTTGGCTAGGAATTTGAAGTTATCTAGATCATTTATTTCTGCGTTTATTTTGGCATCTTTTATTGCATTTTTGTTTATTTCTACTCCTACCAGATTATCTCCATTTATGGCTATGGAGGATGTTGCTGATCCGCAGTATAGGTCTAGAACTCTTTTATTTTCCCCTAGGAAGTCTCTTGCTGTCTGATAGAGATTTTGTATCTGATTATCATTTACTTGATAGAAGTCATTTAGGCTTATCCTAAATATCTTGTCAAATATTTGATATTCTAGATAGTCTTTGCCTGATATATTGCCTTGTCCTATTATGTTTATACTATATTTACTGCTTGCATATTTTTCTCTTATGTAGGCTAGGGCTTTGTTATTTTCTTCTACTTCTAGATTTAGCATTATTTCTTTGCTATTTGTTCTGATTGTTATTTCTTTTATGAAGGAAGGATATTTGTTATTTATATCTTTCGTTATTTCTTCAATTGATGGGAGATTTTCTGAGATTATTTTTCTTGCTAATAGGCAATCTTTTATCTCTACTAAATCATTTGAGCCTATTTTGTTGTAGGCTAGCTTTCCTTCTTTTGTTACTTGAAGTCTAATTTTGTTCCTATAGTGAAGGTTTTCAGATTCTATTATTTCTATGTCCTCTATTTCTATATTTGCTGTTTTTTTGAGGGCTGATAGGATTAGGTTTTTCTTTAATTGTATTTGAGCATTGTATGTGATATCCATAATAGTACAAGCTCCACATTCATAATAATATGGACATGGAGCTTGTCTTTGTACTGGGCTTTCTTTGATTGTTTTTAGTTTTCTTGCTTCATAGAAATTTTTATTTTCATTTATTATTTCTATTTCGCATATCTCACCGAAGGTGGCTCCTTCGATGAAGGCAATCTTATCGGGTGTCTTTCCGACTCCTCGCCCGTCTTGAAGGATATCAGTTATTTTGATATCTGTGTATTTCATTATATTACTTTTGTTTCTCCGCTGTAGATTACTCCGCCTATTGGATCTACTGTGATTGTTTGACCATCTTCCATTAGGCTTTGAGCATTTGCTGCACCTACTACTGCTGGGATTCCAAAGTGTACCGCAGCTACTGCTGTATGACTTGTTAGGCCGCCTGTTTCTGTGACTACTGCTGATGCTTTTTCGATGAATTCTGTAATATCTGAATCTGTGAATTTGGCTACTATGATGTCGCCATCTTCAAATTTGTGTTCTAGTTCTTTTCTTGTTGAACCGATTACTACTTTTCCTGATACAGATTTAGCACCTATTCCTGTTCCTGATGTGATAATATCACCTATTACGTGAACTTTTATTAGATTTGATGATCCACTTACACCTAGTGGTACACCAGCTGTTACTACTGTTAGGTCACCTTCTTCTAGATAGCCTTCTGATAGGCCTCCTACTATTGCTCTTTCTATTAGTTCATCTGTTTCGTGAGCTTCTTGAATTACTAGTGGGTATACGCCCCATACTACTGATAGTTGTCTAGCTACTCTGTCTGTTGTTGTTGCGGCAATTATATTTGTTCTTGGTCTGAATTTAGAGATTATTCTTGATGTATTACCACTTGATGTACATGAGATTATTGCTCTTGCATCTAGTTCTCTTGCTATTTGACATGTTGATCTAGCTATTGAGTTGGTTGTATTTCTTCTAGATTCTATCTTGGTGTTGTATACTTTTTCGATGAAGTCATCTGATAATTCTGTTGTGATACAGATATCTCTCATTGTTTTTACTGCATTTACTGGATACTTTCCGCCTGCTGTTTCACCTGATAGCATTACACAGTCTGTACCATCTATGATGGCGTTTGCTACGTCTGTTGTTTCTGCTCTGGTTGGTCTTGGGTTTCTTATCATTGAATCTAGCATTTGTGTTGCTGTGATTACTGGTTTTGCAGCTGCATTACATCTTCTGATGATGTCTTTTTGTACCATTGGGATTAGCTCAGTTTTGATTTCTATACCTAAGTCTCCCCTTGCTACCATGATTCCGTCAGATGCTTCGATTATTTCTTCGATATTGTCTACACCTTCTTGAGATTCTATCTTAGAGATGATTTTGATGTTTTCTCCACCGTGGTCTTCTAGGACTTTTCTTATATCATATACGTCTTCTTTTTTACGTACGAATGATGCTGCGATTAGGTCTATTCCATTTTCTATACCAAATTTGATATCATCAACGTCTTTTGGTGTTAGTGATGGAAGATTTGTCTTTGAACCTGGTAGGTTTACTCCCTTGTGGTTTGATAGAACACCGTTGTTTTGAACTCTACATACAACATCTGTGCCATCTTTTATTTCAATTACTTCAAGTTGTACTAGACCATCGTCTATGTAGATTTCACTACCAACCTTAACATCTTGTGGTAGACCCTTGTGAGATACTGATACTATATCTTGGTTACCCATTACGTCTCTTGTTGTTAGGGTAAAAATGTCATCTGGTTTTAGGAAGATTTCTTTTACATCATAGTTTCCAGTTCTTATTTCTGGTCCCTTTGTATCTAGCATGATTGCTATTGGTGCGTTTAGTTTTCTTCTTAATCTCTTGATTGTCTTGATTTTTTCTAAATGTTCTTCGTGGCTTCCATGAGAGAAGTTTAGTCTTGCGACGTTCATTCCATTTTTGATTAACTCTTCAAGAACCTCTGGTTTTTCACTTGCTGGTCCTATTGTACAAACTATTTTGGTTTTCTTTAAAATTTCTGGTTGCATTTTTACTCCTATCTTGACAAGCTATTTGCTAAGTCGTAAAGATCTTCTGGGAATGTTGACTTAACAGATGTTGCCTCGTCTATACTTACTTCTATTAATTTTCCATTTCTATAACCTATGGCTAAGTTTGTTTGCTCTTCTGATAATAATTCTACGGCACGTGCTCCCATTGCTGATCCTAGTAATCTATCAACTGCAGATGGTGAACCACCTCTTTGGACATGGCCTAGAACTGTTACTTTTGTTTCTATGCCTGTTTTTTCTTCAAGCTCATTGGCTAGGGCATATGGATCGCCTACACCTTCTGCTAGGGTTATTAGGTGGTGTAGCTTTCCTCTTTTTCTACCATGTTCCATCTTGGCAATTATTTCATTAATTGAAAATTCATGTTCTGGAACAATTATTGATTCAGCTCCTCCAGCTAGACCTGAAAATAGGGCTAGGTCTCCGCAATGGCGGCCCATTACTTCTATTACTACGGCTCTACCATGTGAGCTTGATGTATCTCTAAGCTTACCTATGGCATCAGATACAGTTTCTATAGCTGTAAAAAATCCTATAGTGTAATCAGTATATCCCATGTCGTTATCGATAGTTCCTGGGATTCCTACTGTCTTTATTCCAAGATCTGATAGGGCTTTTGCTCCCTTAAAGGATCCGTCACCACCGATTACTATTAGGCCTTCAATACCATAGTCTGCTAGGATTTGAGCCCCTCTTTTTTGGCCTTCTGGTGTAGTAAATTCAAGGCTTCTTGCAGTTCCAAGAATGGTACCACCCTTATGAATGATATCAGCTACTGATGAGATATTCATTTCATAAATATCGCCTTTCATAAGACCATCATAGCCATTTCTTACACCCTTTATCCTCATGGATTTATTTAATGCGGTTCTTACAGCACCTCTTATGGCAGAGTTCATACCTGGTGCGTCGCCACCACTTGTAAGTATACCTATTGTCTTCATTATAACTCCTTATTTGACCTTAACATTTTCTTTTCCAAGCCTGTCTTCCAAAATTTTTATATTTGCATCATTGATTTCAAAATATAATTTAGGATCAAGGCTTACTAACTTCTTCTTATCTTCAAAATATATTTTTACAGGATTGTTTCCCTTGTGGCTTAGAATTAAGCCTTTAATTTCATTATACTCTATAAAATTCATTTTTAAGTATAAAGTTGACAAATTTGTTTTTTTTATGTCAATAAATTCACTCGCTAATAATTTTACATCACTTTCATCAGTTTGCAATTTACCTTTAACTATTAGTACATTATCATCTTCTATGAGATTTCTGTACTGCTTATAAGTTGAAGGAAATATAACCATTTCAATATTTCCATACATATCTTCTAGGGAGGCGAAGGCCATGAGATCTCTTTTTTTGGTTGTCAGTTCCTTTTTATTATTTAAGATACCTGCCATTGTAACATATTTTCCATCAAGCCTTGCCATTTGGATTTCATCAAGATTTTCTCTGTAGTCTGTGGTAAAATTTACTATGTTTTCAAGGGCTTCAGCGTTTTCACTTAGAGGATGTTCTGATATATAAAAACCCAAGACTTCCTTTTCCAATTTAAGTTTTATATTTTTAGGATATTCTGCAATATTCGGCATATCTATATCCCTAGTATCAACATCTCCTGCCATATCTAAGAGATTAATTTGACCTGTCACATTTATTTTATTATTGTCATGGACTGTAGCTATGGCTTTTTCATAGATTGCCATAAGCGATGACCTAGTATAGCCTAAGCTATCAAAGGCACCTGCTTTGATTAAAGATTCGATTCCTTTTTTATTAAGAGCCCTTGAATCGACATCTTCAACCCTTTCTAGGAAATTTTTGAAATTTATAAATTCTCCACCAGCTTCTCTTGCCTTTATAATTGCGGCTATTAGATTGGCTCCAAGATTTTTAATCCCTGATAGGCCAAAAATGATCTTTTTATCTGCTACTTCAAATGGTCCGTAGGACTTATTTATATCTGGAGCAAGGACTTCAATACCAAGCCTTTTAGTTTCTGATACATATAAGTATAGCTTAGATGATTGGTCCATCACTGAAGAAATTAGATTGGCCATATATTCTTCAGGATAATAGTGCTTAAGATAAGCTGTTTGAACTGCTACAAGGGAATAGGCTGCTGAGTGAGACTTGTTAAAGGCATATTTAGCAAAAGATATCATTTCATCATAAATTGTATTGGCTGCCTTCTTATCAACACCATTTCTAATAGCCCCTGGTATTAGGATTTGCCCATCTTCATCGACCTTGCCATTTATAAAAATATCCCTATTTTCTTCCATGACGCTCATCTTTTTCTTTGACATGGCTCGTCTGAGGTTATCTGCTTCCCCAAGCGAATAGCCTGCAAGCTGTTGAACTATCTGCATTACCTGTTCTTGGTAGACAATTATTCCGTAGGTCACCCCTAGGATTGGCCTTAATTTTTCATCAAGGAAGCTAACATCTTCTGGATTATTTTTGTTATGAATATATTTAGGAATTTCATCCATTGGCCCCGGCCTAAATAGAGAGTTTGCAGCTATTAGATCATCAAATACTGTTGGTTTAAGGTTTTTAAGGAAGGCCCTCATGCCGGCAGATTCAAACTGAAAAAGACCAATGGTTTGAGCCTTGTTAAATTGTTTGATGACATTTTTATCATTTACGTCGATATTTTCTATGTCTATATCTAATCCGTAGTTTTTCTTTATATCCTTTATGGTATCTTTTATAACTGTGAGGTTTCTTAGGCCAAGAAAGTCCATCTTTAAAAGGCCAAGCTCTTCGATTTCTGTCATATCAAACTGGGTTACTACCAGGTCATTTGATAAGGCCAGGGGAATTATTTCTGTGAGCGGATCTTTTGAAATAACTACTCCTGCAGCATGGATTGATGTATGTCGAGGAAGACCTTCTAATTTCCTAGCTGTATCAATTAGCCTTTTACTTTCCGCATCCTTATGGTAGGATGCCCTAAAGCTATCAGATTCTTCTAGAGCCTTATCTATGGTCATACCAATTGTCGCTGGAATTTGTTTGGCTATGGTATCTACCTTACCATAGGCAATATAAAGGACTCTACCCACATCCCTAATGGCATTTCTTGCCTGCATCCTTCCAAAGGTAATGATTTGTGAAACATGGTCTCTACCATAAAGGTCATTTACATATTCAACCACCTTATCCCTTAGGACATAGTCAAAGTCTATATCTATATCAGGCATGGATACCCTCTCTGGATTTAAGAATCTTTCAAATATTAGGTTATATTTAATCGGATCAATTTGTGTTATATCAAGGGCATAGGATACTATAGAACCTGCTGCAGATCCCCTACCAGGGCCCACTGCTATATCGTTATTTCTAGCATAATTTACAAAATCCCAAACAATTAGAAAATAATCTACATAACCCATTGAGTTTATAACTTCGATTTCTTTTTTGACTCTTTCAACTATTTCACTTGTAGGATTTTTATATTTTTTGCTTATACCTTGATTTACCAATAGTTTTAGGTAATCAAGATTGCTAAGGCCTTTAGGAAGCTTGGTATAATAAGGAAGATGGGGTTCGTGGAATTTTATTTCAAGCTTACACCTATCGGCAATTTTTGTTGTGTTTTCAACAGCTCTTTCATAATCTTTAAAAATTTCAGACATGGTATCTGGGTCTTTTAGGTAAAATTCCCTATTAGGCATCCTCATCCTATTTTCATCTTTGACTAGAGCACCAGTCTGGATGCATAGGAGAACATCTTGGAGGTAGGAGTCTTCCCTTTCTATATAGTGAACATCATTGGTTGCTACCATTTCTATGCCTAGTTTCCTGTGGAGATAAGCAACTCCTTTATTTACCTGTTTTTGTTCAGGAATCCCATGATCTTGGATTTCTAGGAAGTAATTACTTTTTCCAAAAGCCTCCTCATATTTTTTTGCAGTGCTTATGGCAGCTTCCATGTCATTTTCTAGAATTCTCTGGTTAACTTCCCCATTTAGACAAGCCGATAGGGCTATAAGGCCTTCTGTGTGGTCTTTTATAAAGTCAAAGCTTACCCTTGGCTTGTAATAAAAACCATTTACATAGGCTTCTGATACAATTTTGACCAAATTCTTATAGCCTATCTCATTTTCTGCCAAAAGTATAAGATGGTAATAGCGTTTATTTGTAGGGTCTTTTATCTTATGATCTTTTTCTGAAACATAGACCTCACAACCTATGATTGGCTTTATGCCCTTTTTTGTGGCTTGCTTATAAAATTCTATGACCCCATACATAGAGCCATGGTCAGTTATGGCAACCGAATCCATCCCTAGGTCGAGGCACTTATCAAGGAGTTTATCTATCCTTGAGTAGCCATCTAGGAGGGAATATTCTGTATGTAGGTGGAGGTGGGTAAATTTTGTAGTCATAATTTCCTTTCAAAAAAAGATTTGTAAATATTTACAAATCCTTTGCTATTTTGATAAATTTTTGAAGTCTATAATTGACCTTGGCCTTGGATAGGGGCGGATTTATCATCTCCCCAAGCTCTTCTAATGATAGGTATGGGTTCTCTAGCCTTAGATTGGCAAGCTTTTTGCTTAGGTCATCTAAGTTGTCAAAGGTTCCTGCTTCCTTTACCTTGTTTATAGCTGTAAGCTGGTTAGCCGCAGCCTTTACAGTCCTATCGATATTGGCATTATCAAAATTATTTACTCTGTTTATATCATTTCTAAGCGACTTAATGGCTCTTACATTTTCAAGCTCAAATAAGGACTTAGTAGCCCCAATTATAGCAAGAAAATCAGAAATCTTGTCAGAATCCTTTAGGTAAACTATATAATAGTCATTTCTTGTTGATAATTTTGAATTGAGACTAAAGGTATCCATGGATTCCTTTAAAAGACTTGCTTCATTTTCATCCTTTGAAACTATCTCAAGATTATAACCTCTTTGTGGGTCATTGACAGATCCCCTAAAGATAAAGGCAATTTTTAGAAAGCTTTTTATCTCATCAAGCCTTACATCTTCTATATCCCTAAAATTTTCTATAAAGCCTTCTGCCATTAGGCCTACTAATTTATCAGAAACATCGCTATCTTCAACAATTATTACATAGTCCCTCTTACTTTTCTTGTCAGGGTTATCTTGGATTTCAAAAGTTGGCGAATATCCATAAAGGTCAGCTACTAGCTTATAAATATATCTAGCCTCTCCATTTGAATCTGTTTTAAAAATCACATTTAGCTTTCCTTCAGAAATCCTTATTGAACCTATAAAGTGTATCAGACTTATAAGCTCACCCTTTAGGTCAAGAGCATCTTTTTTGAGGACTTCTTTTTTGCATCTTTGGGAAAAGCTCATCTTATTCTACTATCTTATCCTTTATTGCTTGAATTGCCTTAGCATCAACCTTGGCATAAGCTAGATAATCCTCAAATGTACCATATTTTCTAATAACATAGTCATAGGCTTCTTTCATATAATATGGGTCTGTAATCCTGAATACTGAGTATGGTTCGTCTTCTCCATATCTTTCGATATAGCCAAGATGAGCTGAAGATACCTCATAGTCTGCTATGATATCTCCCCTGTAGGCATTGGCAAGGCCTAGAATAATCATTGAAATAATTCCTGTCCTATCCTTTCCCTCCTGGCAATGATAAAGTACAGAGCCTTCTGCATTTGCTATTACTTCCATAATTTCTTTAACAGCCACGAAATGATCTATTAGATTTCTATAAGACTGGCCTACAGTCATCTTTCCTGAGATAATTTTATCTATTTCTTCTTGTCTAAATTCCTTATCTGGAGCTAGTGATATATGATGAAAATCAAAATTCTCTTTTATTAGCTTATGACTTTCTGTTTCAAGTTTTAATTCATTTTCTCTTCTTAAATCAATGATGGTTGTGATATTTAAGTCTTTTAGGTCCTTTATATCAACTTCTTTTACATCATCTAGACTTGCAGATCTTATAATCTTATGCCAGGCTGTAGCTTTCTTATCTAGGGTTGCTACCCCTCCCATATCTCTCGCATTTTTTATATTTTCTAGGTCTAATCTTTTTAAATATCTCATCTTACCACTTATCCTTTTCTCTGTGTCTCTTAATTAATATATAATCATCATCTTTCATTCTCTCATACATTTTTTCTACCATATAGACAGACCTATGCTTACCACCTGTACACCCAAATCCAATGGTTAGTATATTTTTGCCCTGCTTTTGAAAATCAGGCAAGAGCGATATAAGCATATCATAGGCCTTTTCCTCAAAATCCTTGATAATATGAAATTGATCGAGGTAATCCGCTAATGGCTCACTAGTACCATTTAATGGCTTAAGCTCATCGATATAAAAAGGATTTGGGACAAATCTTACATCAAATACAAAGTCAAAATCAGAGCTAATCCCATATTTAAAACCAAATGATATAAGATTTACTATCATTTTTGACTTCTTATCTAAAGAATTTTCTATAACAGACCTAAGCTCTGCTATCTTGTAGTTAGTAGTGTCTATTATAGTATCGGATATCTCTCTTATAGGTTTTAGGAGAGCTTTCTCCTTTTCTAGTCCATCTGTTACACTACCAAATTCTCCTAGTGGGTGGGGCCTTCTAAGTTCGTTATATCTTTTTTGAATAATTTCATCATTGCAATAAATAAAGATAATTTCTGTATCTTCATTGGCCTTTTTTAGGTCTTTGATTGATTCGTAGATATTATTATCTATAGAAAATGACCTAAAATCAATTACAACCGCCATTTTTTCTATTGGCTTTTCTTGATTATTATTTAATTCTATAAATTTCTGAACTAGGTATGATGGAGTGTTGTCCATAGCATAATAGCCCATATCTTCATAAGCCCTTAAGGCTGTTGTCTTACCTGAACCTGATAAACCAGTAATTATCTTTAATTTCATCTATAATTCTCCGACTAATTTTACCTCTCGCTCCAGTGTAAAGCCTGTTTTCTCCTTAACAATTGCTGCCACATGATTAATAAAAGCAAGCATTTCAGTGCAAGTAGCATCTCCTGCATTTATAATAAATCCACAGTGTTTTTCGCTAACCTGGCAATCTCCCTCTCTAAAACCTCTTAGGCCACATTCATCAATTAGCTTTGATGCATAAGATCCTTCAGGTCTCTTGAAGGTTGACCCTGCAGATTTTTTATCAAGAGGTTGTTTGCTTGTACGTCTATCTCTGTAGTCTTTAAACCTATCTATAACAAGTCTTTTGTCATCCGGTTTTAATTTAAATTTAGCACTTACAACTATCAAATTATCTTCAAAAACTCTAGAGTGCCTATAGGAAAAATGCATATCATCATTGTTAAAGGTGTGAAGATTTCCCTCATAATCAAAGGCCTTTACTTCTACAACTATATCCTTGATTTCACCACCATAGGCTCCAGCATTCATAGCGATGGCCCCTCCAACAGAACCAGGTATACCTGAAATCTCTTCCATACCAGCAAGGCCTATTTCTATTGCTGCCCTGCTTGCTTTAATAAGAGCTGTTCCTGATAAGGCTGTCAGACAATCATCTTCTATCTTAACATCGTCAAAATTATCCGCAAGGACTATAACACAACCCCTAATACCCTTATCAGACACCAAAAGATTTGTTCCCTTGCCTATAACACTAGTTTCTATTTTATTTTCATAGTTAAATTTTAGAAGGGCTTCAAGCTCGTCAACTGTGCCTGGTAAGGCTAGAGCATCTGCCAGTCCTCCTATGCCAAAATTTGTGTAATTTTTTAATTCTTCGCCAAATAGAATTTGGCCGAAGCTTTTATTTTCATAAAGAGATTTATAAGCCATTTAATCCCCCTTAAATTCTTATTTTTATCTTTCCACTAATCACTATACTCTTTATAGGCTTAATCTCCCTATAAAAAATAAAGAAAAAATTTGTAATTTCGCCTAAACTTTGGTAGAATAATAAAGATGAATAAGGAGGAGGTGTAATTATGGCAAAAGCATGCGATATATGTGGCAAAGGTACAAAAGCAGGAAAATCTGTTACTTTCTCACATAGACAAATAAACAGAACTTTTAAAGCAAACGTGCACAAAGTAAAAGCTGTTGTAGACGGCACTCCAAAAACTATTAACGTATGTACAAAATGCGTTAAAAGTGGAAAAGTAGAAAAAGCTTAAGCTTTTTTTAATTTAGTACTAAATTAAAAAATTTACTGGCCCTAGGGTCAGTTTTTTTTAGTAAAAAGAAAGGGTCACTTGCAATTTTTAGCAAGTGACCCTCTCTTTTAATATTTATTAAATATTTCGTGATATTTTTCTATTTGTTTTTTTATATCTTTAGCAAATATATCAGAGCCTACAACTATCTCATCAAGACCGAGTGCTAAGACATTTTCGACATTATCAGTCTTAATTCCCCCATCGATTTGAATCTTAATATCCTTCTTATTTTCATCGATGTAATTTCTAAACAATTTGACAGTATCTATACTTTGCTCCATAAATTTCTGACCACCAAAGCCTGGATTTACACTCATTACGAGCACTAGGTCTATATAGTCAAAATACTCTAAGAGCTTTTTAGGATCTGTAGCTGGCTTTGATGTAAGCCCTACTTCCATCCCAGCTTCTTTTATAGCAAGCAGGGTCTTTTTTAAATCTTTACAGGCCTCATAATGAACTGTTAGCCTATCGCATCCTGCCTTTTTAAAATCATCTATATACCTAATTGGATCTTCTATCATAAGATGGGTATCAAAAAAATAATCATTTTTATCTCTTATATCAGATATTACCTTAAAACCAAAGGAAATATTTGGAACAAATATCCCATCCATAACATCTATGTGGATTATCTCAAGTCCTGTACCCCTTGTCTGGTCAAGGTCAGCCTGTAAATTAGCAAAGTTACATGAAAGTATTGATGGTGCTAGTTTTACCATTTGTTAAGTCTCCTTTGTTTTAATTCTTCAAAAAGTTGTAGGTAATTTTTATATCTTGATTGGGCGATTTTGCCAACTTCTAAGTCTTCTTTGACCCTGCATGATGGCTCATTGATGTGATTACAATCCTTGAATTTACAGTCTCTATTCCTTAGCTCTACGAAGGTATTTTTAAGATCATTCTCATCTTCTAGAAAATCAAATTCAAAGCTATCAAAGCCTGGCGTATCAAAGATAAAAGTATCTTTAGAAATCTTAAAAATTTCTGTGTGTCTTGTTGTATTTTTTCCTCTTCTAGACTTTTGGCTTATCTCGCCTATTTCTATTTCCCTATCCAAAACATTTGATAGGAAGGTTGATTTTCCAACACCACTTGCTCCGGATACTGCTGAGGTCTTTCCTTTAAGGACTTCTAGAATTTCATCTTTTGGGAAGTCCTTGTAATTATCAATCTCTATTAGCTTGTATGATAAATTCATGTAAATATCTGCTATTTTTTTGATTTTTTCCTGGCTTACTAGGTCTATTTTCGTTAAAATTATTACTACGTCGATATTTAAATACTCACACATAGCAAGATATTTATCAAGGTTGTAGAGATTAAGTGGTGGGTGGTCTATGGTTATAAAAACTAGTAGCTGGTCTACATTTGCAATATTTGGTCTTTTTATCTCATTTCTTCTAGGTAGAAGCTTTGTGATATAGGCCTTTTCATCTTCAAGAACATCCACTTCGACATTATCACCTACCAGTGGCTTTTTATCCTTGACTCTAAAGTTCCCACGGGCCTTGGCCATTAATAAGCTCTCTTCAGTGTCTACATAATATAATTCTTTTTGACTTTTAATTATTTTACCAATCATCTAATTAACTGTATATACTCCATAAGATTCATCATCAACTAAAACTTCCAGCCTGCTAGAAGCTTGTGACATTACTTTAAGAACTAAAACACCATTTTCATTTAATTCTACTGAAGAATGGTAATCATCATAAATAAGCTCTGATCTATTACCTTGCCTATCAATCTGGTAGACTTTTACATTGAAATTATCTTTAGCATTTCCAATATTTAATTTAAGCTGGACTTCCCTATTAGGATTTGTCGCTTCTTTTTCTTCTTCACCTAAACTTATTGTTAAATCTATGGCTGATTCTTCTTTTACTTCAGTACCTGCTCCAATCGACTGATTCATTACTAGGCCTCTTTGAGTATTTGATGAATTTCTGTAGTCTACATTTCTTACTTTTAGGCCAGCATTTTTTGCGGCTGCTATTGCATCCTTCTCGCCCATACCTAAGAGATTTGGTACTTCTACTATTTCTGTTGTGTCTTCTGGACCTACAGATATAACAAGGCTAATCTCAGAACCAGACTGAACGCTTGCTCCTGCTGATGGCTCTTGTCTAATTACTAGGTCTTTTTCAACTGTATTAGAATAATCTGTAGATGTTGTTCCAAGTTTTAATCCTAGTTCCTTTAGGGTATCTTCTGCCTGGCTTAGGTTCATGTTTTTTAGCTGAGGGACTTCTACTTCTCTTCCAGAAGAAATTACAAGATAAACTACACTACCTTTTTTAGCTTTAGTGGATGCATCAGGGTCTTGACTCATAACCTTACCCTTTTCATATTCATCACTTTCTGCAGTTCTTGAAATATTTGCCTTAAAGCCTCTACTTTCAAGTTGTTTTACTGCTTGTTCTTGAGTTAAGTTTACTACTGTAGGTATTTCTATTTCATCTTGGTTAAACATTGTTGAGAAGAAATAGACAGCCCCTACTAATATAAAGGCCAATAAAGCTAGTGGCCAAATCTTTATTGATGTTTTCTTGGATTCTTTCTTCGACTTCTCTTCTTGAGTGGATACATAGATAGCTTCCCTGTCGTCTTCGTAGTAATCGTCTACTTCTTCCCTTTTCTTTTTAGGTACTACTATAGGGATTCTTGCTGTATCTTCAATCTCTTCTGTATTTTTAACTAAGGATTCATCATCTAAAGCTTCTATTAATTCACTTGCATTTTGGAATCTCTCGGTTGGATCCTTTTTAAGTAGTTTCATTATTATATAATTCAAGTGTAGGGATAGGTCGGGATTTAATTCTCTTGGTGGAATTGGATTATCTTGTATATGCATCACTGCAATTCCAACCGAGTTGTCTGCATCAAAAGGCACCCTTCCTGTTGCCATCTCATACATTACGGCCCCTAGAGAGTATAAATCTGACTTTTGATCTACAATCTTACCCTTTGCTTGTTCTGGTGATATATAATGGACTGTACCTAATATCGAGCTTGTATATGTTATGGTTGCGTTGGACGATACCCTAGCTATACCAAAATCGGTTACCTTTGCTAGACCAAACTTATCTATAAGTATATTTTGTGGCTTGATATCTCTATGGATTATACCTGAAGCGTGGGCTGATTTTAAAGCCTGAGCTATTTGTGTAGAATAATCAATAATATCATAATTGGATAGGATTTTTTCCCTATCTATTAGATCTTTTAGGGTCTCTCCTTCTACATACTCCATTACTATGTATTGGATAAGCTTGCCATTTAGCATGTCTTTTCCAATATCATATACATTAACTATATTTATATGGCTAAGTCTCGCTGCGGACTGAGCCTCATTATTAAATTTCTTTAAAAATTCGTCATCTTCGGCGTATTGGTCTTTGAGTACTTTAATTGCCACAAACCTACCCAGAAGCCTATCCTTGGCCTTGTAGACCTTGGCCATGCCTCCCACGCCGATTTCCTTTATAATTTCATATCTACTATCTAAAACTATATTTTCCATATTACCCTCTTATAGTAAAATAGTTGTAACTGTAATATTGTCTCTTCCTCCACTTTCTATAGCTTCTTCTATCAAAAGAGACGAAATTTCATAAGGGTCAGTCTTATCTTTTACTATATTTTCTATTTGTTCATCTGTAATCTCATTTGTCAAGCCATCTGTTACCATTAAAATAAGGTCCTTATCTTCCATATCAAAACTTCTACTATCTGGCGATACTTTTGCTTCTGTTCCTACCGCTTTAGTTATGGCTGCCTTATTTATGAAATTTTCAGCTTCATCTTCTGTTAAAGAGCCGGAATCTAGTAAATCATTTACAAGAGAGTGATCACGAGTTAACCTTCTAAGCTCGCTATTTCTATAGATGTAAGCTCTTGAGTCACCAAGATGTGACAAATGATAGACTTTATTTTTGTGATCTATGCAAAGACAGACTACTGTTGTTCCCATCCTGTCATAGTCTTCTTGAGAAGATAGTGAGAAAATCTCATTGTTTGCATAGATTATAGCTTCTTCTTGGAGCTTTAATAGAGAATCATAGGCATTTAAATCTGCTTTTTTAACATAATCTATAAATAAATTTACAGCCATTTTGCTTGCAATTTCTCCCTTGCTATGGCCTCCCATACCATCAGCTACTATGAAGAAGTCAACGTTATCTAAACTAATATTTGAAAATGAATCTTCATTTTCGCTTCTTATTTTACCAATATTTGTAATTGAAGAAAATTTCATTCTTACCTCGCATAATTATTTCTAAGCTGGCCACAGGAAGCGTCTATATCTTGACCCATGGATTTTCTTATAGTGGCATTTAGGCCCCTTCTGCTTAGTTTATTTTTAAATTCATCTAAAGCACTCATCTTTGGTTTATCATGTTTAAACTCCTCGATCGGGTTTAGAGGAATTAGGTTTATATGTACATTTTTGCCAAATAAGAGATCGTGTAAATTTTCTACATCTTCATCTAGGTTATTTACCTTATCGATTACAACATATTCAAAGGAAACCCTTCGGCCTGTTTGATCAAAGTAATAATCTGTAGCCTTTATAAGCTGGTCAATAGAGTATTTTTTGGCTATTGGCATAAACTTAGCTCTTTTTTTATCATCTGCATAGTGAAGAGAGACAGCTAAGTTTACATCTAATTTTGTATCAGCTAGCTTGTAAATTTGTGGAACAAGTCCTGAAGTTGAAAGGGTTATTGACCTATGAGAAAGATTTCTACCCTTAGGGTCTGTGATAATTTCAATGAACTTTTCTATATTTGTAAAATTATCCAAAGGCTCGCCTATGCCCATTATTACAATATTTGAAATAGGTCCATTTAATCTTTCTAGGAGGTAAACCTCTTCTATTAATTCAGATGCTGTCATATTTCTTACTAGGCCATTTTTGGTAGATGCACAGAAAGTGCACCCCATCCTGCAGCCAACTTGGCTTGATATGCAGATTGTAGACCTATCCTTATAATCCATATAAACTGCTTCTATAATATTTTTATCATCTAATTCTAAAAGATATTTCTTTGTAGAATCTAGCTTTGAGCTAAAAGTCTCTAAAAGCTTCACACTATCAATCTTAAAGTCTTTCTTAAGCTCTTCTCTCATCTTTAGGGGAAGGTCTGTCATCCCCTCAAAATCATTTATCCTATTAACATGGATATTATGAAATACCTGTTTAGCCCTAAATTTTTGATAAGATTTTTCTTTGAATAAGTCTTCAATTTGACTTATATTTTTATCATTTATACTAATCATTTATCTTCCTAAACTTGGATATGAAAAATCCATCACATCCATCTTCAAAACTCCTGTATTCCTTAAAAGCCTCTCCTTGAATGTCTATACTTTCTAGATTTGCCTTAGCCTTTAGATATAAAAAATTCTCTTTATTTTCTAAAGGACCAATGGTGCAAGTTGAATAGAGTAGGATTCCATCTTTTTTAAGGTATTTTATAGCTTGGTCAAGGATTTCTTTTTGCAGGCTAGCTAGCCTTACAATCGTTTCCTTATTTCTATTATATCGTATTTCTACTTTTCTTCCTACTACCCCAAGACCAGAACATGGAGCATCTACTAAAATATAATCAAATTTATTTTCAAAATCCTCTACAAATGTAGAAGCATCGTGGTTTGTGATGGAAATATTTTTTAGTCCCAACCTTAAAATATTTTCTTCAATAAGTTTATTTTTAGAAGAAGATATGTCATTTGCGATTATTTGGCTAGTATTATTGGTTATCTCTGCCAAATATGACGTCTTTGTACCTGGTGCAGCGCATAAGTCTAATATTTTAGAATTTTCCTTAGGATCTAGGACTTCTACAGCCTTCATTGATGATTCCTGTTGGATAATAAAATAACCTTCCTTAAAATATTTGCTTGCTGCAAGGGAGGCTGGATTTTTGACTATCAAGGCATTTTTCGCAATTTTTCCATCTTCTATTTGATAGCCTTCCACTTCTAACTTATCTCTTAATTCATTTTTGCTTATCTTAAGCTTATTTACCCTTATTGAAAGATTTTTAAGGCTATTTGCATCTCTAAGGTAGGCCTTGGTATAGTTCATCCCATAATTGTCATAGATATATCTGGTAATTTCTTCCGGGAAGGAATATCTTATCGAAAGGCTTTTTATATCATCAGTCTCATAGATAGTTGCTATTTCCTTTTCATCCCTTATGAAATTTCTAAGAATGGCATTAACAAAGGCTGAAGACTTTTTGTTTTTTTCCTTACTTAGGTCAACTAATTTATCTACCGTTGCATAGTCTTTTGTGTCTAAGAAATGAATGTTATAAATTCCAATTTCTAGGATAAGAAGGATTGACTTGTGGATTTTCTTAAGCCTTACAGAGGATAATTTTCTTATCATGTAATCTATATAGATTTTATTTTCAAGTACTCCATAGACATTTTTGCTGACATAGGCTAAATTTTCTGCCTTATCAGCGTATCTATTTATCATGTCGTTGGATTTTTTATCCTGGTAGACTATAGCATAAAGAATATTAAATATTATCTTTAAATCAGTCATTGTCTATGATATATCCTATTTCTAGGTCATTTCCTAATAAGAAGCTCTTTGTATCCATGGCCTTTTTGCCTGGAACTTGGATTTTTTCGATTCTTATAGCAGAATCTCCTGTTCCTATTAAAATTAGGTCATTTTTATTAGCTGCTAGGATTTCTCCGGCCTTGCCCTTTTTATCAGAAGCTAGGCTTGCCTTATGGATTTTGATATTTTCACCCTTATATGGAAAATACGCCACAGGAAAGCCCACAAGGGCTCTTATTTGGTTTAGGATTTCCCTACTTGTCCTTGTAAAATCAATCCTTCCCATTTCCTTTGATATCTTTGTGCAGAAGGTCGCCTTGGAATCATCTTGTTTAATTCTTTTTGCATAGACTTCATCAAAGTTTAAAATAGCTTCTCTGATAGCTTCAGCTCCCAGGGCTCCCAACTTTTCTTCCAAATCAAAATAATCTTCGCTAGGATCTATTTTATAATCTTTTTGGATTAAGATATCACCAGAATCCATGCCTTTTTCAATCAGCATGGCTGTAGCTGATGTTTCTTCTTCACCATTTAGTAGGGAAAATTGAATAGGACTTGCTCCCCTATAAAGTGGTAATTTTGAAGGGTGGAGGTTTATTATCCTGTCTTTAAAATTATCCAGTAAGACATCTTTTAAAAGTTGGCCAAAGGCAACTACTACTATAAAGTCGATTTTAAGGTCTTTAAGTAGGCCCACAAATTCTTCTGTATTTACAGAATCTGGTGTCTCAACCCTAATCCCCTTATCTTCTGCATACTTTTTAATCTCTGTTGGAGAAAATTTATTTCTTGATCTCTTCTTATCCTTGCTAGATACAACTAGGCTTACATTTATATTTTCATCATTATAAAGAACATCCAAAGTCTGCACTGCAAACTTTGGATTGCCCATAAAACATATATTAATCATTTATTTCTTCTTGGTCCTCAAATTTAATTTCTTCGATGTATTTATCCTTAAATAATATTCCATCTAAGTGGTCGATTTCGTGTGATAGAATAACTGCTGGGAAACCATGAGCATCCCAAATCTGTTCCTTACCTTCTTCATCAAGGTATTTTACCTTTACATGCTCAGCTCTTTTAACTGTAGCGTTGAAATCTGGTATAGATAGGCAACCTTCTACTCCGATTTGTTCACCATCTTTTTCTATTATTTCAGGGTTTACAAGCTTAACTAGGCCTGTCTCTCCATCTTGAGGGTCTACTACTATTACTCTTTTAAGTATTCCTACTTGTGGAGCGGCAAGGCCTACTCCGTTTGCATCATACATTGTTTCTGCCATGTCATCTAATAAAATATTAATCCTATCGGTAACTTGGTCTACTTCTCTTGAGACCTTTCTTAAGATTGGATCTCCATCTATTCTTATATTTCTAATTGCCATATTTCCTCCTTATTTAGAGTTGCAATATTATCTCTCTTTATCCTTTATATTTTACTGGTTTTAGGCTAATTTTCAATTATCCTTAAAGGCTATAGAGTATAGCTTGCTTATACCCTGATCATCGATTGTTACACCGTGAATTTTTTCTGCAAGCTGCATGGTTGTTTGTCTATGAGTTATCATTATAAATTGGGTCTTATCAGATAGGCTTTTTAGGTATTCTATATATCTTTTTATGTTTGATTCATCAAGGGCCGCATCAATTTCATCTAAGATAGAGAATGGGGCTGGATTTTGTTCAAATATTGCAAAAAGTAAGGCTACTGCAGTAAGAGCCTTCTCCCCACCTGATAGAAGTGAGATTGATTTTAAGGACTTTGATGGTGGTTTCGCTTCAATTTCAACACCAGCTGTAAGGAAGTCCTGGCTGTCTAAGATTAGCCTTGCATCTCCTCCCATGAAGAGGATTTTGAAGATTTTGGTGAAGTTTTCATTAATTATAGCGAAGTTTTTTGAAAATTCTTCCTTCATTTCCTTTTCTAGGGCTAGGATCATTTTTTCTATATCTTCTTTAGCATTTTTCAAATCTTTTATCTGAACTTCGACAAAATCAAGCTCTTTGGCAACATTATCGAAGTCTTCAAGAGCTGTAGGAGTAAAATATCCAATCTCATTTATCCTTTTTTGTAAGTCTATGAGGTCATTTTTCTTTACCTCAAGCTTTTGGCAATCCTTGTATTTTTCCCACAAGTCCTTTATGGAAGTGCTTATAAATGGTGATATTTCATCTTCTAATTGACTGTAAGACTCATTTAAATTTTCTAATTTATAGGAAAGCTTTACCTTTTCGAGGTTTTCCTTGTTAAGGTCTTCTTCAATTTTAGTATTTTGGTCAATCAATTTTGAGTTTTCTGACTCGCAAGCTTCAATATCTTGACCTAAGACTTTTATTTTTTCTTTAAGATTATCGAATTCTTTTACGTATAGGTCAATCGAAGCTATAAGTTTATCATTTTTTAATAAGGATTCTTCAAGGTCTTTATTTAAATTTTTGGCAAGTTTTTCTTGGATTTTGATATTTTCTTTTATATCTGCAAGTTTTTCCTCAATATTTGCCCTGGCATTATCAGCTAAGACCTTATCACGTTTACTTATCTCTAGCTTATTTGTAAGAGCTGATATTTCATCTCTTACCCTATCAAATTCCTTATTTTTCGCTTCTAGCCTAGATTCATTTTCAGATATGCCTTGACTGAGTCTATCAAAATCATTTCTTAAAGAGTCTATATTGATATTATTTATAGTTTCTTCATAGTCAAGATCAGAATCATTTAAACTTTCCTTATGATTTATCAAAGATTCTATTCTTAGGCTTATCCTTGATATTTCATCACTTATTTCTTTAATTTTTTCTTCTCTTAGATCGTATGCAGTTTTTTCCCTAAGAAGACTTTCTCTTTTTTCGTTAATTTCAGAATCTAGCTTACTTAAGGCTTCTTCTAATTCCTGTCTTCTCTCATCTGATTTTTGTAAATTAAGGCTTAAATCCTTTAGTTTTTTCTTTCGATTTAAAAGATTTACATTTGACCTCTTATTTTTATCAGATCCTGCTACCATTGATCCCCAATTATTGATGATATCGAGGTTAAGACTTATTATCCTATAACCCTTTATCTTTTTTGATAGATTGATTGCAGCATCTATATCTTTTACAACTACGGTTGACCCTAAAAAGTGATTGATAACGCCAGATAATTTATCATCGTAAGCCACGAGCTCGTAGGCCATAGCTATTACTTCTGGAAAATTTGGCCTTTCTTTTCTATATGAATTGATTGAATCTATAGGCAGAAAGGTAATCCTTCCAAGCTTTTCCCTATTTATAAAGTTAATAAGCTCTCTAGTATCTTCTTTTGACCTTGTGACAATATTTTGTAGGCCAGCTCCCATTAGGTTATCAATTATTTCCTCATAACCAATTTTAACTGAGATTAGATTGGCAAGAGTGTCTACGTAAAAACCTGCCATAGCGCTTTCTTTGGTCTTTTTGAGGAAGTCTTGGATTTGATAAAAGTATCCCTGATTTTTATCAAGGCTATCTTTTTCTATCTTCATATCAGCCATTAATGACTTAATTTCAAGCTTCAAATTGTTTAATTCATTTAAAGTTTCCCTATACTTTTCATCCGCATTTTTTATATCATCTGCTAGATTGGTTATGGCCATCTCTTGGTCATTTTTTTCTTTAAATAAAATTTCTTGATTTTCTTTGCTTGAATCAAGCTTTTGACTTAAATCTAAAATTTCCTTATCTAGGGCCTCTAATCTTTGTTTTTTCTCAGCCAAATCTTTTTGTCTTTTTTGATCAATAATAGCCCTAGATTTTTCAAAGACTTCATAATCTAAGATTTGTTCTTTTATCTCTTCTGCACTTGACCTTTGACTATCTAAGATAGTATTTAATTCTGATATCTCTTTTTCTAAAGATATTTTTAAATCTTTGGCCTTTCCCAAATCATTTTCTAAGGATGATATCTTTTCGGCAATTTCTCCTAGTTCCTTATTTTTTAGGTCAAAGGATTTATTTTCACTTATTAAAGAATCCTTTAAATTTTCTAGATCTTCTTCTATCCTAGCCTTATCTCTAAGGTCGTAATCCTTTTTTTGGATATTTAGGTCAAGATTCGCCTTAGAGCGTTCGATGTTTTTCTCATAAGTCTCTGCTTCTGCCTTGGACCTATCTAGGTGTTCTCTTAAAGTCTCATATTTTTTCTTAAAAGGTCCAAGTTTTTCTAAAATTTCAGAATGACTTGATTCTAGGCTTGCTAATTTATTTTCGCTTTCCTTAAGTTTTAAATTTATCTCATCCCTTTTTTTAATCAAATCGTAGGATTTATTTTTAAGGTAGAAGTAAGCTTTTTTGTTAATATCTTCGCTTAATTCTTTATGGGCTAGGTAATTATCCTTGTAGGCCTTAAGAAGGTCATAATCCTTTTTCTTATATTCTAATTCCTTTTCGATTATCTCTAGGTCTTCGCTTACAGCTTTTAATTTCTTATCAGCTTCTTCTCTTCTGTACTTGTGTTTTGAAATTCCGGCAGCTTCCTCAAAAATCGCCCTCCTATCAGCAGGAGTTGACATAATTATTTCATCAATCCTACCCTGGCCAATTATTGAGTAGCCTTCTTTTCCTACACCAGTGTCGAAAAATAATTCTCTAATGTCCTTAAGCCTGCACCTTTTGCCATTTATCTTGTATTCATTTTCCCCAGAACGATAAATTCTCCTGGTGATGCTCACCTTATCATAGGCAAGGTCTAGCCTTTTATCCTCGTTTGAGAAATTAAGACAGACTTCTGCTATGTTCATCGCATTTTTTGCACCTTGAAAGATTACATCCTTCATATTTGAACCACGGAGGCTCTTTATAGATTGCTCTCCCAAGACCCATCTTACAGCATCAGAAATATTAGATTTGCCAGATCCATTAGGTCCAACTACAGCAGTAATTTGACTATCAAATTCAATTTTTGTTTTATTTGCAAAGGATTTAAAACCCTTTAGTTCTATACTTTCTAGTCTAATTTAAATCACCACCGTATTTTTCTTCTACATAATCATCGATAAATTTATCTATATCTAAGTCGTATTTTTTCCCACAAGAAATAATATAAGATGAATCGCTTGATTTAAATTTAAGCTTAACCTTATATTTTTGATAAAAGTAATTCTTGTTTGATTTTTTATTGCCTGCAATTATTGAAATATCCCTATCATTTGTAAAAATTTCTAGGTCATCCTTTAAATCTAATTCTTTAATGAGCTTTTCTAAATATAACCTATAGATATAGGATTCTACTTCTTGCCTTAGGGCCGGATGGAAGGGTCCTGCTACTACATCTGCTCCTTCATTGATATTTCCTGTAGGTTGAAGGCCAATTCTAATGACATTTATATTTCTATATTCATAAATCATTAGGACTTCTGCAGATATTTCTATGGCATTATCCAGGCTTAGAGGCTTGTAAAGACCTGCCTGGTAGAGTTTTTCAAGCTTGGTGTCCTTGATTACTAAGGTTGGATAAATCCTAGCTATATCTGGACCAATCTTTGCTGATTTTATAGCTGTTGCAATTATTTTCTCCCTAGAATCCTTATATAGACCTGGCATTATTTGATGGCCTAGCTTAAATCCAAAATCTTTTATTAGCTTACTTGCTTTCTCGCTATCGCTTACCTTATGGCCCCTTTCGTTTGAATCTAGGACTTCTTGATCAAAGGATTGGATTCCTAGTTCTATGGTATCGACTTCATAAGATTTTAAGATTTCCAGAATGGAATTATTTATATAATCAGGTCTAGTTGAAAGTCTGATTCTATCAATAATTCCCTTCTTTTTGTAGGCCCTTGCTATTTTTAAGTATGAAATCATTGTATCAAGGGGAAGTCCTGTAAAAGATCCTCCATAGAAGGCTATTTCCTTGCTTGTTTGCTTATCTTTAAAATATTTTAGGTAGTCTTCTATTTGCCTTGCAATACTTGACTCATCTGCCTTATCTTTGTAATTTGTAATCTTTACCTGGTTACAAAAGGCACAATCGTGAGGACAGCCCAAAAATGGAATAAAGATTGGTATTATTTGATTAGACATTTTTGATACGCTCATAGGCAAGTTTTGCTGCCATCTGCTCGGCTGTTTTTTTATTCTTGCCAATTCCTTCAGCTAGGGCCTTGCCATTTAACCTAACTTCCATAGTAAAGGTCTTATCATGCTCAGGGCCTTCTTCTTTTATAAGTTCATAGGTCAAATTTTTCTTATTCTTGGCATTGTAATACTCTTGCAGGCGGGTCTTGTAGTCTAAGAATAATGAATCATCATTTATTATCTCTAATACTTCATCCTTATAATTTTTGTATAAAAATTTGCACAAGTCATCATAGGAGGAATCTAGGTAAATTGCAGCACAAGTAGCCTCAAAGGTATCAGCCTTGACATGCTTTTTAAGCTTGCCCCCTTGTTTTTTCTCTCCCATTCCAAATCTTAAATATTTAGTTAAAGCAAATTTTTCGCTTGCCTTGGCAAAGGAATCTGTGCAGACTATTCTTGACCTTGTCCTTGTTAGCCAACCTTCAGGCTTTTGTGTGTAGTGTTTGAATAAATACTCGCTTACTACCATGTCTAGGATGGTATCACCTAAAAATTCTAGTCTTTCGTTTGACTTAATGTTTCCTCTTGCTTCATTTGTGAAAGAAGAATGAGTTAAGGCTACATCTATCAATGCCTTGTCATTGAATGTGTAGCCTATATTTTTCTCAAATTCTTCTATTTTTTCTAGTCTATCTTTTGACAAAGACATTAGTTTTTACTTTCTATAAGGCTTACTATATCTGCTAAGCTTTCAATTTCATCAAGTTCTTCTTCGGAAAACTCAATCTCAAACTCTTCTTCAACAAGCATTATAAAGTCTACAAGGTCGATTGAATCAATGTCTAAGTCAGAAATCTTGCTTTCAAAATCGATATTTGCTACATCAATATCTAAGTTTTCTTCTGCTAATTTTGTTAATTGTTCTCTAATCATTTAATTCTCCTTGAATTTTATTAATTACATCCATGTTTATATATTTAATTAGGCCTTTGATGGCATTTGATATGGCTATTTCATTTGCATTGCCATGTGCCTTATATACATAGGATTTTACCCCTAATAAAGGAGCTCCTCCAACTTTTTGGGCACTGAATTTGCCTAAGGATTCTTTAAGGTCATTTTTTATAGCAAGGGCTGCCATTTTATTCTTAAATGACTTATAAAATACTCCCTTAAGCTCGCCCTTAAGGAGGTCTATGACTCCTTCTGCTGTCTTAATGGCTACATTTCCTGCAAAACCATCAGCAAGAAGTACATTGACCTTGCCTGTAAATAGGTCTCTTGCCTCGATGTTACCTACAAAGTTGATGTCTCTTTCTTCTAAGAGCTTGTAGGTTTCTTTGGTAAGCTTGTTGCCCTTATGGCTTTCAACCCCTACATTTAAAAGGCCTATCTTAGGATTTTCAACTCCTAGGACATTTTGTAAAAATATCTTACCCATAATAGCAAATTCTTCAAGATAAGCTGGCTTGCAGTCCATATTTGCACCTGTATCCATGAGCATACATATCTCACCTGTGCTTGGCAGACTCGCTGCAAGGGAAGGCCTATCTACTCCATCTATTCTTTTTGATATAAATATACCGCCTGCGAGGAGGGCACCAGTGGAACCAGCTGATAAGAGTCCGTCATAGCCTTCTTCCTTTAATTTATTATAGGCTAATACAATTGATGCATCTTTCTTCCTTCTAATAGCCCTTACAGGCTCTTCATCATTTGATATAAATTCATCGGTATGGACTATATCGTAATCTTTGATCCTTCCATTTATGATTTCTTTTAATTGACTTTCATTTCCTACAAATACAGGAATAAAGTCCTCATCCTTTAGTGCAAGTATGGCACCTTCTACTAAGACCCTGGCGCCTTCATCTGCACCATAGGTATCTATAACAATTTTCATTTAATCCTCTTTATCTTCAATAATTTATACATATTATACTTTTCTTACAAACTTAGGCTATCTTTAGGTAATAAAAAAGATAGTGCAAAAACACTATCTCTTTTAAAAATTAATTTTCTTCAACTACTGCTACGCCTTTGTACTCTCCACAGGATGGGCAAACTCTGTGTGGTAGCTTCATTTCGTGGCAATTTGGACACTCAACATAGTTTGATCTGTTCAAAGTATAAGCTGAGGCTCTTCTTTTATTTTTTCTTGTTTTTGATGTTCTTCTTTTTGGTACTGCCATCTATGACACCTCCTCTTATCAGTTTTAGCAATCCTTTATATTATATAAGCTAAAACTTTGCTTGTCAAGCTTCTACGAGAGATTTTGTATCTCTTGCTATCATTAATTCTTCGTTTGTAGCTATTACCATAACCTTAACTTTAGAATCATCTGTAGATACTACATGGCAACCACCACGAACATTGTTCTTTTCTTTATCTATTTTAATACCAAATAATTCAAATCCTTCCATGATATCTTCTCTCATAGAAATTGAGTTTTCGCCGATACCACCTGTAAATACGATAGCATCACAAGCACCTACTTCTGCCATGTAGCCTGCTATATATCTTTTTACTCTTGTAGCAAACATTTCTAGGGCAGCTTTGGCTCTTTCATTGCCTTCATTTGCAGCATTTTCTAGGTCTCTAAAGTCTGATGATACACCTGATACTCCTAGAACACCTGATTTTTTATTTAGGACATTTTCCATTTCTTCTGGAGAAAGATTTTCTTTTTTCATAATGTAGGTTACAGCAGCTGGATCTATATCACCAGATCTTGTTCCCATTACAAGTCCTTCAAGTGGAGTAAGTCCCATTGATGTATCAAATGATTTACCATTTTTAACAGCACAAATTGATGAACCATTACCAAGGTGAGCTGAAATGATATTTAAATCATTTACATCTTTGCCAAGTACTTCTGCTGCTTTATTAGTAATAAAGTTGTGGCTTGTGCCGTGGAATCCGTATTTTCTTATAGCTTCTTCTTCGTAATATTTGTAGTCTATACCATATAAATAAGTTTTTGCAGGCATTGTTTGGTGGAAAGCTGTATCAAATACTGCTACGTTTTTAACGTTTGGAAGTAATTTTTCACAAGCTTCAAGTCCCATTAGGTTAGCTGGGTTATGAAGTGGTGCAAATTTTGTATATTCTTCTATAGCATCTCTTACTTCTTTATCTATTAAGGCAGATTTAGTGATTTTTTCTCCACCATGTACAAATCTGTGGCCTACAGCATCTATTTCTGAAAGGTCTGCTATGACACCGTTGTCTTTATCAACTAAAGCATCAAATACATGAGCAACAGCTTCAGTGTGATCTTTCATAGCTTCTTCTATTATATATTCGTCATCACCCTTTTCTTGGATAAGTTTTGAACCTTCGATACCAATTCTTTCTACTAGGCCTTTTACCATTACTTCTTCATTTTCCATGTTGAATAATTGATATTTTAGTGATGAAGAACCACAATTAATTACTAATACTTTCATTTTTCCTCCAATATTTTTCTTCTATTTACCTACATTATACCTTAAATGTTACTTTAGCAATATTAATAAATTCGCTTATTTATAAGAATAAATTTATCATTTTCATCAAATTTATATTTTATTAGGGCTCTGCTTATTGTATTTTTGTACTTTGATTTTAAATTGAACTGTAAATTATTTTCATCCTCAGATTGGTAGATTTCAATATCAGATCTTAAATATAGCACTCCTTTTAATGAGTTTGGTTCAAGGTTTTTATCAAGACTTAATTCTTCTATAAGAACATTTGCAAAACTTTCTGCATCAAATAAACTTTGTTTTTTATCGTTAATTTCATTTGAAAGTTCGGTATCAACTTGATTTTGTCCTGCTATAAAGCTTACGCTTAGGGCAAGTAGTAATAATATTATTAGCACATATATACTAATAAAGGCTTTTTTCATAGTTTATCTCCCACATCAATGGCTGTTTCAAAGTTAAAATTGCCTCTTAAACTTCTTATATAAACCCTAATTAGCTTACTATCCTCATCCAAAACCAACTTTATCTCTTTTATTTTAGCTATATTATTATCTCTGCCAGAAGCATCTGTTGACAGGTTATCTCTATTAATTTTTAGAATTTTATTGTCACGATAAAAATAGCATTTTGAATCTTTACCATCCCTATTAGTCTTATAAAAATAAAAATTACACACTTCATTATCCCTAGTTTCAATCTTTTTTGACCTTCTGATATTAGTATCAACATAAAGCATGGCGGTACATGCTTCCTTATACTCGGCCTCTCTAGTAATGGATGATGAAAGAATATTGAAATTCACCTTGAAAAAAGATGATAAAATAACGACTAAGATTGAGATTATAGCAAGGCTTATTATCAATTCTAAAAGACTAAAGGCTTTCTTCATCTCTAACCTCTATTACTTCTAAGCTATCATTTCCATAAGATGCCTTTACTTTTATGTATCTATCTGACTTAAGTCCTGAATTTTTATAAGGACCTATTGAGATTTTTATCTTATAATCCCCAATTTGTACTTCATTTTCTAGTTTATCTACATTCTTATTTTTCCTTGCCATATCCTTACCAAGCTCTAGTCCTGCTTGAAGGGAAAATGTCACTTGGGCCTTATCTTTTATTTTCTCTGATATTTGCATATTATTCCTAGCTGAAGGAAATACAAATAAGGCTATAAGGCTTAAAATCATAAGTGATACAATTATTTCTATTAAGCTAAAGGCTTTACTTTTCATTTAAATATCCTGTCAGTGCGCTTATGGTAAATTTTCTAATTTTTTTGCTTTTATTATTGATAAATACCAGCTCATATGTGCCGTTTTTAAGAGTACTCGCATAACCATCTGGCTTAAATTCAATTACAGTATCTGAATAGGTATAGCTTATATGTTTAAAAGCCTTAGATTTTGGATCGTTTATAGTGGTCTCATCACTATGAGTAGTATTCAGATAATAAAAATCTTTCCTTAAATCAAGATAATATGGAATACCTATAGCCATGGCTTTTTTTCTTGCCAAGTTATAATCATTGATAAAATTTTCCACCTCAATATCAGCTGCTCTATCTTCGATAAGAGATATTTTCATCATCGGAATGGCAATGACTATACTAATTATTGCAAGTACTATTATCAATTCTAATAAGGTAAAGGCTTTTTTCATAGTTTCATCCTAAAATTAATACAAGAGCAAAAGCAAGCAAAATTGATGGACATAGGGCAATCTCTCCTTTTAGGCTTTTAATCTTTATGGATTTAATAATTGCAAAAATCGCCCCTATCCATAAAGATATCAATACAAATTTAATTATTATGCTATTATCTAAAAATAAAAATAAGCCCAGGTAATAAAACAAATCTCCATCACCTAAGCCTCCCTTTGACAAATATCTAATTAATAAAAACACCAAAACAAATATAAGAGAAATCTTAAAAAATTCAAAATCATATTCAATGTATAAAAGCCTATATAGAAAACCAAGACAAATTAGGACGTAGCAATCTATATCATATATCTCCATATAGGAATAGTCTGTTAAGGCTATCAGAAGGCTTGTGACAAGGCCTATACCAAGAATAAGAGCTCTTATACCTCCATAAATATTAAAGGCAAATATAAAGGCTAGGCCGCCTAAAATTTCTATTAAAAAGGTTTTGATAGAAATCTTGTCCTTACAAAACCTGCATCTACCCCTTAAGATTATAAAAGAAATTATCGGAACTAAGTCATAGGGCCTTATTCTTTTACCGCAAGATTCACAGAAGCTTGGCGGACTAATGATTGACATGCCAAGCCTCCTGCGAGCCATCAAGGCGGATATGAAGGAGCCTAAGCATGCTCCTAAAGCAAAGATTAGTATGTTTTCCATATTTTCTATTGTATAGGATATACTTTTTCTTTACCAAATTTAATGGTAAGATTCCCATCAGTATATTCAACCGAATACTCAGAGGATTTATTTAAACCTTGAGGTGGTTCAGGCCATTTATCAATATATGTTAGAGCGTCACCCTTGTTAGTTTTAGTCCAAGTGAAATCTCTAGACTTACCACCTTCACTAGAATCAAGTTCCCTTAACTCAGCGGCCGATTTCAGCATCTCTATATTAGCCTTATGAGCAGTTTCTGCTGCTTTTATCTTAGACTTGTTATATCTAGGAATTGCTATTGCAGCCAAAATTCCTAGTATAGCTATTACAATTATTAATTCAATTAATGTGAATCCCTTTTTCTTCTTATTTCTCATCTTATACTCCAATATTTACTGCATCAAACATAGGAAGCGCAACCGCTATAACAACTATAAAAACAATTATACTCATTATAATAATTAGAACTGGCTCAGCAAGCCTTGCAAGTCTTTTGGTTCTGAATATATACTCACTTGCAAAATAATCCTTTGATCTTTTTAAAATATCATCAAGTTTGCCAGTCTTTTCACCAATCATAAACATAGATAATAAAAGAGGTGAGAAAATATCAGCTCTCATCAAGGCTTGGGCCTGGCCTAAGCCCCTATCAATATCACTTCTAATTTGAGAAAAAACTTCTTTAAGGTAAGAATTAGAAAATGAATCTCCAATAATTTCAAAAGATAAGATTGGATCAATTCCCCCAGTTCTTAATATGTAAAATAGCGAAGTTAATTGATATTCAAGATTCAATCTCCTTATCTTAGAAAAAATTCCATATTTAAATACAAATTTATCCATTTTTATTTTTTTAGTTTTATCTGTCCTAAAAAACAAAACAATAAAGATAAGTAAGCATAGAATCAAAATAATGAAAATGAAATTATTTGATAAAAAGCCTGAAAATTCTATTAAAAATCTAGTAATAAATGGCAGCTTCATATCAGCTCCCTCAAAAACGCTCACAAAAGTAGGCATGACATATTCTAAAATAAGTCCCACCATTAAGATAGTCACAACTAGAACTATAACTGGATAAGCCAAGGCTTCCTTTATGCTTTCTCTATTTTTACTATCTTCGTATATAAATTCTGATAAATCATCAAGAATTGAAGAAAGTCTGCCAGTCTTATCTGATGACTTAACTGAAGCAATTACAATAGGTGTAAAGTATTTTTCTGCCATAAGGAAAGATTCGTAAGGACTTTTGCCTAGATTTAGATTTTTAATTACAATATCTAAAGCTATATTTAACCTCTTATCGAGATTTTGGGTCTTTATCACCTTCAAACTATCAAAAAGTGATATACCTGAATTTAATAACAAGGATAATTGCTTTAAAAATAAGAACATAAGCCTAGGAGAAATTTTCCTAGGGCTTATGTCCTTATTCAATAGGTCCTTTATTTTATTTAAATTGACTCTTTTCACCTATACGTTCATCAACTCTTGGTTTTTCTTCTTTGCGATATCTTCGATTGACTTAATATATTTATCTGTGATTTTTTGAATTTCATCTTCTAGAGTGTACCTATCATCTTCAGTTACATCTCCAGCCTTTTCGCTCTTTTTGATTTCATCCATAGAGTCACGCCTTTTATTTCTTATAGCAATTTTTGCATCTTCTGCATAAGCATCAACTTCTTTGGTATATTCTTTTCTTCTTTCTTCTGTAAGAGCAGGGAAAGGTAGTCTAATAATTTCACCATCATTTTGTGGTGTTATACCAATATTTGACTTTAAAATCGCCTTTTCGATTGGGGCAATATTAGTCTTATCCCATGGTTTTATAACAAGAAGTCTAGCTTCTGGGATTGAAACTGTTGCGGCTTGGTTAATAGGAGTTTCTGTGCCGTAATAAGAAAATGTAATTCCATCAAGAACAGCCTCAGTTGCTCTACCAGCCTTAATAGTTGAAATTCTTCTTTCAAAAGAATCTACTCCTGCTTTCATGCCCTTCTCGGCATCTTGTCTTATTTGCTCATATAGCATATTAAAAACTCTCCTTTACTCTTGTACCTAAATCTTCATCTTCAAATACTTTGACCATGTTTGATGGGTCATCTATATTAAATACTATAAGTGGCATATCATTATCCATACACAAAGATGTAGCAGTTGTATCCATAATCTTAAGCTGTCTTTGTAGGATCTCCTTATAGGTAAGCTTATCAAATTTAACAGCATCATCATAGACATTTGGATCCTTATCATAGATGCCATCAGTACCAGTTTTACCTAAAAGAATAACATCAGCACCAATCTCTAGTGCCCTAAGGCTTGCTGTAGTGTCTGTTGAAAAATATGGGAGACCAGTACCAGCAGAGAAAATCACAATTCTGCCTTTCTCAAGGTGTCTGATAGCCCTTCTTCTTATATAAGGTTCTGCAACCTCAGTCATAGAAATAGCAGTCATAAGCCTAGTATCAAGGCCCATCTCTTCTAGAGTACCTTGAATTCTTAGTCCATTCATAACAGTGCCAAGCATGCCGATATTATCAGAGCTTGCCCTGTCGATATTTGTGCCAGACCTACCCCTCCAGAAATTACCTCCGCCAACAACAATGGCAACCTCAATTCCTCTTAGGGATAAAGTCTTAATATTAGTACAAATGTTATCAATAACTTCATCATCAAAGCCAAAACCAGCCTTGCCAGATAAAGCTTCTCCACTTAACTTTAATACAATTCTTTTAAAATCTTGCAAAATATTCCTCCTAGCTTATATAAAGTATAAACTATTTTAGCAAAAATTAAAAGAGCAAAAACGATTTTTTGCAAAATATTTGAAAATAAGTTTATATGTATATTTTATCATAAATATAATAAAAAGTCATCTTTTATTAGTAAATTAAAATATGGGTACAAAAAAAGACGTTATTTCTAACGTCTGAAGCTTGGTGCGGGATAAAAGTAACGAAGACCCCTTGCAATCACAGCAACCCAAGAAAAGAAGTGGGATAAGTCGGACTAAATCGGAGTATAGTGGATTAAGTTGCCCACACGTTGCCCACATAAGAAGAGGAGGCTCAAGCCTCCCTTTTTATTTATATTTACTATATTTTATAATCATTTCTGTATAAATTTCATTTTCTAAAGATATGTACTTACAAATATTGAAATCAAGCTGATTATTCATATTTTGCGTTCTAAGGCTTTTAAATTTCTTAGACATATAATTACCCTCTTAAGAAAATAACTTAGCCCTTATATATCAGCAATTTAAAAATAAGCACAAAAAACCACCCATTTCTGAGTGGTTTAGTGGTATTGCCTTTGACTTTATTCTATACTAACTTTAATTCTTTTTCAAGAGCATAAGTTAAAATTTTTGAAAAATTAAGCCCTCTGCTTTCTCCAGCTTTAGCTAAAAATTCTGGTATGGTGCAATTCTTTTTTACTTTAGTGTCATTTTCTAATCTAAAATATCTTCCTAAATCACAAACAACAAAATTTTTAAAGTCGTATTGATCTTCTGTTCCCTCATCTTCATCAGGCTCAATAATCGTTTCTCCATTACAGAAAGCATCATAAGCCATCAATTCAATAGCATCCTTAGCCATATACAAAGCTTCTTCTAAATCTTCACCTTGTGTAGCTATTGGTATACTATCATTCCATACTGCGTACCCTTTATTCGTTTTTTTAAGGTAAATCGGATATGCTTTAACATCTTGTGCCATTGTCATAAATCCTCCCTATATAATTATATTGCCTTACCCCTAAGGGTAGCAATTAGGGTCTAATCCCTAACTGCTTAAGAATTTTTTTAGCGGTGATTTCATTTATTTCATTATGTCTAGGTAATTGTGTTTTTTTATTACCTTGAGCATTTTGATAAATATCGTGGTCTGAACCATGTCTAACAAAACTTCCGCCATGACTTAGTATAATTTTTATTAAGTCTTTCTTCTTCAAAGGCAATACCTCCTTTCTAATAACTACTATACGCCCTTTAATACGCCTGTCAAGAAAAATAAAAATAAAAAAGCACTCCAGGTGCATAGCATTATCTGCTAGCATTAATCCTTCACAAGTGCTTTTTTGGTTTAAACCCTATGGTTAGACCATATAATTGCCCTCGGTAGACTTCGTCACACCAGTTTTAGTACTCACGAAGGGACTTTTCCGCTTTCCGACTAGTCTTATACACTATACCTTACTCTTAGAATATTTCCTCCAAAAATTCTTTTTATACCTAAATTATACCTCAAAAAAGAGCCAAGACCCTATCAGCAAAAAACCTCCAGCATCCTAGCTCTAAAACAATGGTAAAGAGTACCTTGTATATAAATCTTACTCCTTTTAGTCCTTAATTCCATAAAATTTTTCACAAAAAAAGACCTACCCCAGCACAAGAGTAGGTTTTATGTTATAGTATAAGATTTCAATATTTATGCTGTCTTTAAGTCCGATTCATCGACCCAAGTCGGAAAGCAATTTTTGCACGTCAACGTGAGTCGAAAATCATTTGGACTTAAAATCAAACTTTTTTTAGATTTTGATACCACTACATCAGTAGTTTTTATTTATTTACTAGTATTATACTTCTTTTTAGCCTCGTTGACTCTTCTATGGACTGCGTCGTCTATATACTCATCAAGATTTTTTTCTGATCCAAGATAATTAGTCAAAAGCTCCTTACTTTTATCGTCCAAATCTTTTTTGATTTTCTCCTTGGCATCATTCAAAACTTTTTCCTTTGCTTTTTCGTCAAACTCCAAAGTTTCAGAATTTTTCAAAGGCTCTACAAACGTTTGATTGAGACTAGCCACGATGGTCTCCGCCAAATCTATAACTTGGTCATAGACATACTTTTTAGTCTGATTTTCTTCCTTTTCAGCAATAGCCCTCGCCTTCTTAATCTCCTGATTTACAAGGCTTAAAAAAGCTATTAGACACACGACACCTATTAAAATTATAAAACTATCTTTCATCTTTTATCCTTTCTAAAATTTAATCCATGACTTGATATTTCCGCTAGTACATCTATAAGCAACCCATCTTCTTTGGCCTGACTCACCGATATAAGATAGCCACCTATAGCCGTTACCTTCCCAGACCTCATCATAGTAGATGACTTGACCAGGTCTATACTGGGCAACTACAGGGCTAGCAGTAGATGGGCCACTTCTTACATTGCAGTAAGCAGTAGTTAATCCGTGCCATCTCTCATTTTTAACCTTCCTAGCCCCAGCAATCACACTTGGACTTGGAGCAGTTTTCTTAGGTTCTGCTTTTTTCTTAGGCTCTTCCTTTTTATCCTCGCTGCCAACCCATCTGAAAAAGCGTACAGGATAATACCTATCATCTAGGTAATACCAGTAGCCCTCGTTCTCGTTGTTAGTGGTTACAGTCCAGTTAGAGCCAGCGTTACAGTGGATAATCTCACCTTTGCGTGTAAAAATTCCTGTATGACCATAAGCCCCACCTGATGCTCCCTCCTTACCTTTTACAAAGATATCACCACGCCTTACATCCTTATAGGATATCTCTTTAAGATACTTGCCTTGGCGGGCTAGCTTAAAGAGGTCCTCAGTGCTACCATTCCACATGGACTCAGGGATAAAGCCCCCAACCTTGGCACACTTATAGACAAAGCCAGAGCAATCCTCAAAAGGTGACCTATAAGAGGCCTCCGCTCCAATCCTGCCACCACCTAACTTATACTTAGGTTGGTGCCAGCGACTCTTTGCATACTCCATCATCTTTTCAATACTTGCCATATATACCTCCTTGTGTATATGCTTGTGCAAATCAAACACTTGTAATTCCAACACTTCCCTAAGGCCTTGTGACTATCCTTGTGAAGATATCTCAAAACCTTGTGCATCAAAAAAGGGACTTAACTAGTCCCTCTTAATCCTCAATATTTCCTGCTTCACTTCTTCCAACATCTCTTTAGTAGCAAGCTCCTTAGTCGTATCTTGGACTATATCAAGCCTACCGATGATATCCTTGACATCGCTTTTAAGCTCCCCAAAATTCTCTTCAGCACAAATATTATGTTTATCTAGCAAAGAGTCGCTATTTTTTAGTGCTTCTGTAAATTTTAGGATGGCCTCATTAGTCTGACTATGGAGGTCTATAAGGCTCTTAGTTTGCTCCCTTTGTGCTTGCCTGTCCTCTTTTCTTTCTTGTCTTTCAATCTCTTTCTCGGCTTTAAAGTTTTCTCTATCAAGCTTTTTCTGCTCCTCAAACTGTTTAAGACTTGACCTGCCAAAGACAAGGATCAAAAGGATAACTACTACAGACACTGCTATAGCTATCCCTTGATTAGCTGCTAGTTCAATAATTTTTTCATATAAAGTCACAATTTAACCACCTTCCTTTACACAATATCTGACCATCCCCCTACTTCTTCAACAAAAATCTTAGCTTTAAACTTAACTTCATTGCTTAAAGCATCAATAGAACCTTTATCCAAAATTTTAAGAGTATATCCAGGTCTATTAGGATAGATTTTATATAAGACCTTGTCGCCTTTCTTCTTTATGTCATAGGCAAGGTCTTCCGCCAAGTATTTAAATTTATCTTTAAATTTTAAATACATACCCGTCCCATTAGAGTTTATTTTAAAATTTTCAACATCTATTCTACGACCCTCACATCCAAAAAAAACGGGCAAACGCAAAATTTGATTTTCTAACATAGCATTAAAACTAGTATCAATACCAGGTTTCTCTAATAGCTCTAAATTACCAAAATACAAGATTGAGTCCCTATCTAGAGAGTTATAATGAATACTTTCATCTGCATCACTATAAGGTTGAAACCACACAAGGCTCGTATCTTCAGGCTGGTCAATAGACACTACAAAAGACTTAGGACCCTGAGGTCCAGGAGGCCCCATCTTACCATCCTCAGAAATCTTCTCCCACTTTTTAGTAATTAAATTATAAACCGAAGCTGTGGAGTAGGTTTCTTCTCCTGTTTTATGCCATAATTCTGTTTCATAAATAATTTGTTCTTTATAATTTAAGTAGAATTGTGTGTAACCATATTGCTTTAAAGATTTATCATCATACATTATATATTTTTTTAATATCTCTAAATCTTCATCTGATATTTTAAACCCATAATATCCTTCTTCTGTACCTTTTACTTTTTTTATAATCTCTGCTTCAAAATTATCAATTTTTAATAAATCTGCATCTTTTAATTCCTCGGGATTCTCTATCCCTCCAACTACTAAATTCACATCTTTATCAGTGAAGCCCAGTTTTTCCATTTCCCCAAAAAAACCAAATGCATATCCTTTTAAAAATATTTTTTTATAGGTTCCTCGCTTATTATCATTCTTAACCCACACTACATCCTTATCAGTAGGCTCAGTAGAAGAAAAGATTATAGACTTATCACCCTTAGGGCCCTTTTCTCCCCTAGGTCCAGTCGAACCAGTTAGACCTCTTTCACCTTGTGGGCCTTTAGGTCCAGTAGGTCCAGCCTTGCCCTGAATACCCTGTTTTCCCTCTGGTCCAGTATTACCAGTCTTACCAATAGGACCTTGAGGACCTACATTTCCAGTTTCTCCTTTATCCCCTTTGATTCCCTGAGGTCCTTTAGGGCCTGTCTTACCTTGAATACCTTGTACGCCCTTATCTCCTCGGTCCCCCTTGGGTCCCACAGGCCCTCTCAGCCTCTCAATATCCTCCTTGCTCAAATCTTTAATGATGATTTCACCAATGGTCATATAATCTAAATCTTTATACTTATTAAGCCCATTACCAAACTTCATCTTCTGAGTATCAGACTCAATTGCAATCTCCCCATCTAGAAGAATACCATCCCAAGCTTCCCATTCCTTTTTAGTCGCTCTCATAAACTGAAAGCGACCATTAATATTTGCTAGTGCCATTATTTACCCTCCTTAGTTTCCTCAGATTCATTCTTATCTTCGCCCTCAGACTCTTTTACATCATCCTTAGGGTTTTTACTAGGCTCTTCTTCTTTAGGCTCTTCTGGGCTTACTTCTGCCTCGATTTCCTTAATTTCTTTCTTATCCTCGACAGTTTTTTCTTCCTTTGCTTCATCCTTTGCTAAAGGCTTGCCATCTACTCCTAGCCCCTCAGCTTCTAAAGCCTTAATTACCTTTTGCTTAAGGTCATCAGGGAAGACATCCTCAATCTTGCTAAATCCTATCTTTATACAAGTAACATAAGGTCCTATCATAAAATCATATATTGCCATTATTTGATACCTCCTATAATTTGGTAGACTGCCACTAAATTCTGGGCTTGCTTTTCTTCTAGTTCTTTCTTAGCCTGTGCAATCATGGTGTAGGTAGATACCTGTGCCATTGCACTTTCAGCCTTTATCTTTTCAATTTCTGCCTTTAGTTCCCTATCCGACAAGGACCCAACGTTGATTTTATCAATCGCTTCAAGGACGGAAAAAGGAGCGTTGTAATCGCCCCTTGCCCTTAGTTCGTTTATTTCTCTTATCGGTTTTGGATTATATACTCTAATCAAAAGCTCCTCCTGTACTGCTTATATATGATGGTCCAGTGCTTGTCCCTCTCTCAATAATAACTCTAATATTTATCCCTGCCTTGCTTGCAGTTTTGGTCTTGTTTTGGAAGGTATAAGCCCTATTATCTAGGACCATCTTTGTTGCATCCTCCCAAGTTGGCTTGGCGTCAAAGGAGTTATTGCATACTTCATATTTAACTATAGCTCCCTTACCTACATAGGCTCCAGTAGTCGCTACAAGCACTCTTGTTGCCAATTCGTCAGTAGCTATACCTTTCCTAGCCAGAATTACAGCGACCTTACTTACCACCCTAGTAAAGCTTACTATCCTTGTAGACTTAAAGCCCTTATCATCCTCGACCAGGATTCTTATAGTATGCTTACCAGGTTTAATTTTTAGCCAGTCAGTCTTGCTAAAAGTTACGACTTGCTCCCTACCATCTGATATCGCTTTTCTTGCTTGCAAGACTTGATTATCCATAGTCACAGTCGCAAACATCTTATCTTTTTCAGGATCAGTCGCAGAGTAAGTATAGCTTAGTATCTTATCATCAAAATTACCCAAGTGCTTATCTACATCAGCAATGATAGGAGGCATGTTATTTCTAGTAAAGGTGATACGCCTATAAACAGTAGCAGTCCCGTCATTAGCCTCTATCTCGATGGTATTTTGCTTGTGAAGTTCAAATTTCTTAATCTGGTCAGCGGTAATAGTTATTACTAAATCTTGGCCTAGGGTAGCATTATATAAGGTCCTTATGATGTTACCATTAAGCTTTTCAACGACCTTCACATTATCATTCTCATTATCCTTAACTTGGTAAGTATAAGAAAAACCTGTATTTTTAGGCCCTAGGTTTACATCTTGGCCAGAAATAACTGGAGCCGAATTCACCTTTTGGAAAGTGTAAGTCCTTACAGAGCTTGCCCCCTTACTATCAGTCGCTATAACTTCAAGCTTATGGCGGCCTAGGTCTACCTTTTTGATATCAAGCTTATATACACGCCTTACCCCTAGGGTAGTTTTAGTAGGAGCTTGTAAGATTCTACCATCAAGCTTTATCTCGACCTTTACTTCGTCCCCATCGGCATCTTGGATAATATACTCGACATTTACATCCTTAAAGACCCCGCCTAAATCAAGGTTAGACCCTGATATGGTAGGAGCCTGATTAGACTTAGTAAACTTATATACCCTAGAAGTAGATGCATTCTTTGAGTCGGTAGCAGTCACAGTAACAGTATGAGTACCCAAAGAGTAATCAGCCAGCCTTATCCTAACTACCTGCTCACGATTAAGAGGAGTATCGATAGGGTACTGAATAACCTTATCATCCACCATAACTTGGACCTTAACCTTATCCCCGTCAGGGTCGCTAACAGTGTATCTTATATCAAAATCCGACTTAGTGCTGCCGATATCTGTGTTAGTACCAGTTAAAACAGGTGGTCTATTAGCAAGGCCTGCATACTCGTAGAAGTAGTTATTTTTTATAGCTTTATCAGGATAAGCCATCCTATCAGTGCTAGTAACCTCATCAAGGTAGTTACCCTTAACAGTCCTGGTCTTTGTAACATCTCTATACCTAGTAACTGGGACATCTCTATACCTAGTAACAGGCTTACTAACAGTTTTGTAATGTGATATTTCTTCATACTGATAAGAGTAAGCGTAGTTTCCAGAACTAACCTGAAAAACAAAAGTAGATCCGCCGTGTATAGCTTCACAACTACTAGCAGCACTTTCAGCCTCTCCCCTAGTATCATATCCTGATTCAGTACCTTTTTTGGTCTCATATACAGGTTCTTGTTCATTTACCCAGTCAGTATATGATTCAGACTCATAAGCCGTATAGGACTCCTTAACCACATAAGATTCTTCCTTAGTAGCAAATCTTTTCCATTTGTGTAAACTAGCCATTTAAAACCACCCTTCCGTTAGCCTCATCATACCATCCAGCCTCGACTTCCAAATCGCCATCAAAAACATTAGCCACGAAGGTGTTATAAGGCATGTTATTAGAGTTTTGACCCACAAGGGTGGCCACCTGCACTTGTAAAGACCTAAAAGCATCCTCAAGCTTGGTAGTCCTAGCCCAGTTTATCAAGTCATTCATCTCCATCCTGCCCAGATGCTCGGCGTTTACAGGCGTCCCCTCCTGAAAAACATTGCCATCATATCTTATATGCTGGATGATAGGATTACCATCCTTATCCTCCCCAGCCTTAATCTCAGCCCTATAGTCTGCAAGCTCAGCTATATGATCTCGCCAACCTACAAGGTCAATAGGCATAAGGGCCAATCTCTCTTTATTAGCCTCATTTTTATAAGCCCCAGATTCCTCAAGCTTATAGTATTCTTGTAAGCTAAAATCACTCATTACTATCCCCCCTTAATTTAAAAATGGACATAGGCTCAGTAATCTCCTCTTCTACAAATCGAACGTAAAAGCTTGAAACAATCCCATATCCATTATTTTTTACATACTTAACAGGCTTAGACAAGAGGATATTCCCCTTACTATCCATAAGCCTAATATCGCTAATTTCACCTTTACTAGTAGAGGTATTGACAAAGACCGTAAGAGCATTGCCCTTAACCTTAACGTCCATAATTTGTGCTTCCTTAGCCTTGCCATCAAGCACAACCTCAGCCCTACTAATCTTCTCCTTAGTTTCCTTAGCGATTTGCTCGATCAAATAATCACTAATCATTCATCCTCCTTACTAAAATCAATAATCCTAGAGCTTGAAATATCTTGTACATACCAAATCTCAGCTGGTTTAAAGTCGTTAATATCAGCACTTCGTAAGTCCTTACCAGCCCTTTCGTAGTACTGCTTAGAAGTATTAAGACCAGTAAGAGCCTTAATCTCAACCCTTTCCCTCATACCGACATTTCGTACATAAGGAATATCCCCGCAAAGATTCTCACCACATAGCCAAAGTTTGTAGGAGTTAACCCCATACTGACTTTTAAGCTTAAGCAAGCGGCCAAAAAATAAGTTTACCTTATCTTCAAGGTGGGCAGGTACGACCTCCCTTATAGCCTTATGAAGCTTGTCTAGGTCTACCCCCTCTTCGCTTACAACTAGATCAAGGATAAAAGCGTACTCCTTATAGTTTTCAGTATATCTTGCAGGTAAAGAAAAAGCCTTGCATATATCAAGGACAACCTCCTCAGTAGTAGTTTTCTTAGCCCCAATCTTAAGTAAAACTTCCTTAATCCTATCATCGATACTCCCTGACCCTGTCAATCCATAGTCATTTTCAAACCTTTTTAAAAACTCCCTAGGATTATCAATCTCCCCCATAAGACTTGCAGTAAGTCCATAAAGAAATTGATTGATTTTGTCATCAAGCCTATAAAATTCCTTATCCTCAGCATAAAAAGTATCGTCAAGGTCAGCAATCTCACCTATAAAGCTTGGTAGCCTTCTTTTAAATCTTTCACCTCTCATGATATAGTCACATCCCCTATAAGAAAAATTTCTTCATCCTTAAGGGCCAGAGAATCCTTATTGCCATTTATAGACATTTCAACTATATCGAGGACTCCTCCTATAGAGTAAAGAACATCAATAGCCTTAGCCACTGTAAGCCTTGCTTGTAGATAGCTAACACTGCTATCGATATAAGCTTGTAACCTTTCCTTAAGCTCCTTAGCTATCATGGTCTTAGTCTTGCCAGAGCCAGGGTCTAAATCTACCCTAGCTTTAATATTAATCCTTAACTCCTTAGCAGTAGACACCTTAATCAAAGCACCTATAGGGGCAAGGGCCTCGCCTCTTCTTTCGCCTTCATGATCTATATGGTATTGAACCTTTTGTATCAAGTCCTTAGATGCAGGCTTCTGATTAAAGTCTAAAATCGACACCTTAACAGTCCCAGGGCCATTCCAAAGTGGGAAGACCTTAACCCTACCGACACCGTCAACCTCTCTAGCCCAGTGCAAATAGTGCCACTGATTGCCAGAAGTTCCAGGATATCTCATCCTTAAAAGAGTTCTTTCTCTTAGACTTTCATCATCTTCTATCTCAGCCCCTCCACTAATAGGATTAGCATTAGTAACAGACTCTATGCCTATTTGGGCTTGAAATCTATCAATTTCATGACTACCTATATTGCTACCAGCCCCCTCAAGGTCTGAGGCGACCTCCACATCTAAATATCCACTAGGCCCTATATATGCAGGTTTTAAAGTATAAAAACTTTTCACTCCAGCATAGACCTTAAGGCCAGCAGGTATAAAGCTATCAGGCTTGCCAGTAAATCTTACAAAACCAGTAGACCTAGTTTTCTTTCTCCTAAAAATCCCGACCTCTTGGGCCTTCTTATCTAAAAATTCTCCTGAGGCAGTATCCGCAAAGTGCATATCCACAAGCCAATCTATATAGGCATAGAACTTAGCAAGCTCCTTAGCTACCGCCTGAATATTATCACTAGCAAAAGACCCCTCGACCTTGTTAGGTGGATTTTTCAAATCCTCCTTCATCCTCTTAGCTATCTCTTGCCAGTCAAGGCTTTTTAGCCTTACTCTATCTGTACTTGGCATGACACCCTCACAATCTCATCACTAAAAACAGTAGTATAGTAGACATCCACATTAAGGCCTGCCTTAACAGGCTTAATATCAATCTTATTAATCGATACCATAAAAGGATGGACCATAACTGCTTCAATGATGTATCTCTTAATTTCAGCCTCCTTAAATTTAGATGAAATTACTTCACCTATGAGGCTATATATCTCAGTCCCAAAGCGGTCAGTATAGGCGGAGTGCTTAAATCTTGATGTAATCATAGCCTTATATATCCATATCTTCATAGCCTCATTACCATAAACATAGTAGTGCTTGCCATGCTTGGTCTTTAGCTGATTATTCTCAAAATCATAAGCATATTCGCAAAATCCCTCACGCTCCAAAACTTCTTCATCTTCTTCTATTTCCTCAAGATAGGACATAGACTTAGGTAAAACCCCCATCTATCCTCCTTACTGTCTGTGTACTTGAGGATGGATTTCTTTTTCTTCACCGATTTTTATAAGTCTTCCGTGAATTATAAAAGAATCCCCCCTATCAGTAACATCTATCAAATCTCCTACAATAAATCTTCTTTCGTATTGATCAGGCTCAAGCTCCAAGTCCCCTATATCAACTTGTATTTTTTGCTTATAAGGGGAATTAGTCTCAAGGTCATCACCCAAAACCTCCTCATACTGCTTAATCCTATCAATAGCAGGTAAGTACATAACAAAGTTTTCTGAAGAGTACTCCTGGCCATTAATAGAAAAAGCAAAAGGCTTTATACTAGTAACAATCCCGATTTCGCTTGAATCTTTTTGATTTTTTAAATCTTTGACATCTCTAACCAAAGCATCCATAAGACCTCCTAAAACTCACTAACTAGCTTTAAGTCCACAGTATGGACTGCATCATCTAGGTAATGCTTATCAGACTCTATATAAAACTTGCCTGAAACAATAGAAGACTTAAGCATAATTGACTTGCCAGATACCATGTCCCAATTGCCAATACATTTGACCTCGACTTCTTGCTTGGCTCCCTTCATAAGTCCAGCAACCTCGCTAGAGTCACCTTTAAGGACCTTTTGAATCTTACCAAACCTTTCTTGGCTTGCCTTATCAGAGCCCCCGTCTTTCTTTTCATCTTTCTTTTCATCCTCCAGGGCCTTAACCTCATTGACCAAGTCATCAAGGCTTTCCCTATAGGATGTATCTAAAAGCTTGCCGACTACAGGCTCATTTTTTTCCTCTATCACGACATCTACCATATCGCCAGCCTCAAAGACATTTATAACCCCGTCGATATCGACCAGTTTATAAACCTTTCCAGTCTTTTCACTATCCTTCTTGTAGGCCTCCATGATAGCATCATAACCCGTCTTATCCCTTAGGTTATAGTCATCTATACCAGTATCAGCAAGCTTACCTGGAGTAAGGCCCAGCTCAGAAATCACAGTGGTAGCAACTTCCTTGGCAGTCTTCTTATTAAAAACTTGAGTTTCAGGTTGGTTTTTATTAAGGTATATGGCCTTATCATAGCAAGATATATCCACATCTACCGAATTATCTTTCACGCTCTTAGACCAGATAACCCCTTCATAAAACTTAACAAAAGATTTTTGTTCATAGGCTTTTTCATAAAAAGCAACCGCCGCCCCCAGGTCTACATTATAAGCTGGCATAGTCTTATCGACATCCCCTCTTAAGGCCTTAAAGTCCAAGGTCCTAGTAGACTCCTTAAGGGCTCCAGCTACGCTTATATCGCCTACAAAGTCAGATATATCTATAGACTCACCCGAAGCCCCAGTAATAATAGCTTTTATCTTTATTTGTTCACTACTCATACTAGCTCCTTATAGGCATCTTAAGCTTAGTCCCTATTTGAAGCTTCCTAGGGTCCTTTACCCCGTTAAGCTTGGCAATTTCCTTCCACCTAGACCCATCGCCTAGGTTTTTATCAGCCAAGTCCCAGAGGGTATCATTTTTTTTAACTACATAGATACCGCCATCATCCTTATTAGCTTCCTTAGGCCTATCCTTAAGCATAGATACACCACTAGGAGGGCTAGAACGCTCCATATTTAGATAAGAGTACTCTTTTAAATTAAGAGTGAAGACTATATCACCAGACCCGTCCCCCTCAGCATGGCCATAGTCAAAAGACTCAATAGCCATAGCAAGGTTGATATCAGTATCCATAATAGCAAGCCTTATAGGCTTACCTGATAGCCTCCACTTGTCAATCATAGCTACACAAGTGTTAGGATCAGGAAAATTATTAGAAAACAGAAAAGGATAAGGCTTAGATGGAAAGGTTGAATTTATCGTAATTGTCTTAAGTTTCTTCTTACCTATAGCCAAGACCTCGCCCATATTTATAGTACTAAAATCATAAGTATTATGAGGGCTTGACAAGCTATGTTCCTGCAAAGGCCAAGGTAACTCCAATACCTCAGCCCTACCATTAAAAGATAAAACTAATTGCTGCATGCTCATACAACTACCCCCAATCTTCTTAGCTCCTTAGATATAACACGGCCGACATCCTGATTAGTCATATTAGCCCCAGACACATTTATAGTAATGTTAGGACTAGATATAGACCTATCAACATTAGAAGTATTCTTAACTTCCTTCCTGATAATCCTATCAGTCTTCCCAGCAGGATAAATCTTAGTTCCCTGAGGTAGTCTCATCATCTCCTGGCCACGCTCATTGATCTGAGTCATACCACCAGCAAAGTACTCTGTACCTGTGGCGTGCCCTTTTTTGCCTAGTCCTAAAAATGATACAGCCGAATTAATTTTATCAGATACCCAACTACCTATCTTTCCAGGAAGGCCAGATAATGCACTTGCTGCATCAGATACAGCCCCTACAAGATTATCAAAGGCGGTTTTTGCTGCATTTACAGCATCACCGATAAACTGAAAGGCCTCTTTAACCCATCCGCCTACTATATCAGCAAGCTCACTAAATTTAGGTATAAGTGACTCAGCTGCCAAAGTCTCTAGGTCAGTAAGGGCTGGAAGTACGACATCAGTTATAAAACTAGCCAAAAGCTCCCAAACAGGCTGCAAAGCTACTATCACATCAGCCAAAACTCCTAAGGCTCCAGAAACTATTTCTATTATCCCATTTAAGACATTAAAATTATTAGTGGTCTTATCTCCAAAGAAACTACTTAGAGCCTCAGTAACAGGAGCGAAAGCCTCCGCTAAAACATCAAAGGCTGCCGTAAACTTTTCCTTAAGTGGACCGACAACCTCTACCAGTTTGTCAAAGGTCTTTCCTAATCCATCTCTTGTTTTTTCCATAACAGGAGCCATAAAGTCTTTAGCAGCAGATAGGCCCTTCTTAGCCTTTTCTACTCCACCGCCTATAAAACCTTTAATACTGTCCTTGTTAATCTTAGACCCTATCTTCTTAGTCAAAGGTGCGAAAAAATCCTTGGTCTTGGCAAAAGCTTGTTTACCTTTTTTGATACCATCATCCATAAATCTCTTGAGGCCATCTCCAGCTTTCTGGAAGGTTGGTATCATTGCATTTAATGCGTCATTAACCTTTAGCAAGGCAGGTGCCATAGTTTCAAAGACACCACCCTTGTCACCACCTGTACCACCTAGAAGTCCAGCCCCTAGTTTAGAAAGGGCAGAACCGAAATTCATCTTAGCAGCATCCCAAGTTTCATTCATTTCTTTAGCTGAATTACCAGCTGCCATAGATGCAGCCTTAAAGGCATCTTTAGAAGAAATCTGACCCTTAGAAATCATCTCCCTAGCTGTAGCAGAATCTACACCCTTCATCTCAGCAATCTTATCCAAGATAGGTAGACCCCTGTCAGATAACTGCATTAGTTCGTCACCCTGGAGCTTGCCAGTGGTTTGGATTTTATTCATCAAAGAGCCAATCTCATTAAAGTCTGACCCGGTCGCCGCTGAAATATTCGCTATATCCTTAAGATAACCGCCAAGGTTTTCTTGCTTAACTCCTGCCGCTATAGCAGAAGATGCGGTAGTCATTGCATCGCCAAATCCATAGGCAGTTCCTGTAACTGCATCCATAGCAGATTTAGATATGCTTTTAATTGCTGCATCATCAAACTTTCTAGACCCGTCAGCGTTGGTCTGACCCCTTAGCCTGGCCTTAGCAGCTTGGATATTGTTAAGCCTATCAAAGCCCTTACCTATAGTAGTCTGGAAAGTACCACTTAAAGCAGATAGCCCCTTGGTAATAGCCCCAGTAATAAGGTTACCACCGACTATGGACCCCAGCATACCCAGGCCACCGCCTCCACCAGGTCCTCCAGCGTCACCTCCACCGCCAAATCCACTAAAAGGATTAAGCTTAGAAAAGAAACCGCCGACCTTAGAAAATCCTGACTTAAGACCTCCGAACATCTTATCAAAGCCACCCTTAAAGGCTGACTTTATAGGATTTTCCATATCAATATTGACCTTGTGCCTTCTGCCAGTGATATTTTTAAGTTCTTTTTGTAAGCTCCTAGCTTCCTTCTTCGCAGCCCTAAAATTAGACAAATCCATCTTAAAATTATTTAAAGAATTAGATATATTATTAAAAGGCGACTTCAAAGAATTAGCCGTATTCTTAACCGCTGATAAGTTAGACTTAAGTTTCTCCAGGCGGCCCATCTTGGTGGTAATTTCGATACTATAAGGCTTATTAAGCTTATCCAGCTTACCTTGTATCATTCTTAGGCTATTATTGACCTTATTAGATCCAATTTCTTTTATATTTACCGTATATTTTCTATCAAAAGCCGACTTCATAGCAGAGCTAAAGCTGCTAGCCTTACCCTTTATAGACTCCATTGCAGAAGCCATGGCAGAAGTCGACTTGGCAATATTTTTAGCCTTGGAGGAATAATCATCCACCAGGGTAACTTTCTCTACGATTGCCATTTGCTAGCCTCTCTTTCTCTTTCAGCCTCCATAATTCCTATAATCAAATTGATCTCAAAACTATCAAGACTAAAAATATAATCAAAGCTGTGTCCTCTCTCAATCATGTAAGCTACATAATTAAGCTCAGAATCTCCAGCCAATATTAGTTTTTTACTTCTTCAACCACCTTAAGGGCTTCTTTGTCAAAACCTGCCTTTTCTACTAGGATTGTAGCTATAGAAGACACCTCACCAACAAGCATAAGCTTATCAATTAGGTCAACCGCTGCCTTAACTTCAAAGCCTTTCATCAACTCCTCATCATCAAGCTTAGGATCAAGACAACAAGCGTAGATTAAATACTTGTTTTGCTCATAACCAGGATTATCCCTATTTTTGCCATAAGCTTGGGCATCTTCATAGTCAGCTATACTTGGTAGCCTAAAAGTAAAGGTGCCAATATCTGGCACCTCAATTTCAATCTTTTTATTCTTCTTATCCTCGATAATATTTTTCTTAGCAAGTAACTCTTTTGCACTTAACTTAGCCATAAATCCTCCTAGTATACACCTTCAGCAATATCAACATCATTTGGAGTAAATCCAAAGTCATAAGTTTTTTCTACAACCTCGCCCTTGGTGAAATTTGTCACAGGTAAGTTATTAACCCAGCAATTTCCGATATTAACACGTTCTTTTTGACCGCCTACTGCGTCAGGGTCTGAGAGAGCACTTGATAATAAAAATCTAGGGTCTCTGCCCGCTTTTAAAACATCAAGATACTTCTTAACACCCCTAGTATAAACGTGTTTAATGGTAATACTACCAGTACCAGCAAGTCCGTTAGCCTTGCTATCCAGGTTATTGTTAACATAAACATCGCTTCTTTGTATCTCAATATTAGCCTCTACACCTTCGCACTCAAAGATAAGCTCCCCATCTATATGAAGAGTACCCCAAGTACCAGAAAGTCTTCTAAATCCTTTATTTTGACTTAATTCTGCCATCTAATCCTCCTTATTCATTCCAGAAGTTTATATATAGGTCTTCCATAGCATCGATAAGAGAAACATTGCCCTCAAGAAAAACCTTAGAACCAGTATTAAACTCTTTGATTTGCTGGGTAGTCATATAATCCACCTCAGCCCCTCTTTCGGTAGCATATTTAAGGTTGGCATTGATATTTATATCCACCTTATTCCTATCGTTGTTTTCAAGGACGCTTCCCTTTAGTTCAGAAAAATAAACCCTATTGATCATAGCAATAAATTGCTGCTTATTATCATAAGTATTAGGGACCTTACCGACATAGTACTTATCAAAAGTATCTCTAATGTCATCCTTAATAAAGTGCATAGCTTCAACAATTTTTATCTTCTTAAAGTCATCACCCTTCTTATCCCCTCCATCAGTAAGGGAGTTTACAGCCCTGGCCACCTTGTAATTCTCACCATCATAGGTTAAGAAAAGCTTGCCTTGATCAACCGCTGCATCTTGATTATCAATAAAATCAAGACTAGCTTCACTAATCTTAGGCCACTTAAAATAGGTTAGGGACCTATTTAAAGGTAGGCCTGCAAGCTGACTAGCAACAAGAGCGGTAAACTCCTGACCAGTATAGTTAACCCCATCATAGGTGATAGACGAAGTCGCCCAATTTATAAGGGTTTCGTGATTAGCATTTACTAAATTAAATCCTACAAATTTAATAGTTTTATCACTATTTATAGCAACCTTATCATGCCAACCCATAACCTTCTTAACATCCTCAGCCTCTAGGTTAGGAGCAGCATAATAATTAAACTTAACAAGCTCATACTTCTTAAGAACCACATCAAGAGGATTTTTCTCGCCAACCACTTCGATAAGCATCTTGTTAGGAGTCCCCTCAAAGGCTAGCCTTATAAGCTCAGCATTCTTCTTGCTAAATTGTATAGTCTCTTTCATGTCCAAAATAGTACTAAATTTATATGAACCTTGTTCATTTTCATTTTCGCCCTTAAGAAGTAAAAGTACTATTCCCCTCTCACTTCTCTGGATAGCAGATAGGCCTTGAGATTCAAACACTATCTTAATTTCAGGCATTCCAATTTTAGCCATTTATACCTCCAAAATTTCATAATTTAATTTCAAACTTTGCATTAGTTTGATTTTTTCTTCTTCGTAATCTTTCTTTTTGTCTTCGCTCTTAAATTCGATATCCTTAGCAAAATCTTTTTTATCAGCAGGCCTTATGCTTGCATTAGTTTTAGGCTCTTCATCAGTCTTGCCATCAGAACCATCAGGCTTCTTACTTATAGGCTTTTCATAGTCCTTGTTATAAGCCTTCATCTGGCCATCATCAGCCAAGTGGTAAGCCTCTAACTCATCAGCAAAATCAAATCGAACCAAAAAATGTAGGTCTTGATCAACCAGCTTATACTCAGGCGGCTTCATACAGTGCAAATGTCTTTTTTCAACCATTGCTCCGTCCTTGCCATAGGCTCTAACCGATAAGCCCAAAGAAAAAGCACTCATCAGCTTATCCGCAACCTTGAGTGCTTCTTCGATAGTATTATCTTTAGCAAAGTAAATAATATCTAAATCTATGGACTTGTTAATAATAAATCGTGACTGAGGGCTCGTAGAAAAAGTTATAAGCTCTACACTCATAAGAGGCCTATCAAGCTTGTTAATCCTCTCCTTGTAGGTCTTAATATTCTTAAAACTTGCTTTTATAGTATCATTGACCGCTACAAAAACATCTGTAAGCTTTATCATCAGTTACCCACCGCCTTTTCAACTTCTCTTTTAACCGCAGGCCCTAAAGTTCCTTCAAGCCTTCTAGTTCCATCCCTTAACATGTAGTGACCAGGGACATAGTCAGCCTTAAGCCTCTTACCTATAGCGGGGACAAAGCGACCAGGCTCTTGGCGGTGTCCGTACTCAACATGTTCCGCATACTCAAGGTTATTTGATAGGTCCATTTCAAACTTAAGTCCCTTTTTATCAGGACCAGTAAGAGTCCAGGACCTCCTCAAGTCTCCAGTGTCTACAGGAGTATTAGCCCTGACATCATCTCGCCAGTCTATACCTTCATCGCTCATAGCAGATATAACCGCCTCGTCAATCCTAGGACTTAAATTAATGACTCTATCAAGCAAATCATCAAGACCCTTAGTATCAATCTTAATAGTCATCAAGCATCATCCTTCCTGATAAGAGGAGTCTCCCTGTGGGACTGATAAATAGCCCCTTCACCTGCCCTAAATTCATAAGGATTGCCAAGTACATCAGCTATTATCCAGTCGCCAGGCTCAATAGTGATTTCAGGCCTGGTAAAAAGTGTAGCTATATACATAATAGGCTGGGTAGTGTCAGTAATATCAGAGGTGGACCCCTGATTAAAACTCACCGCACACTCAATATCCTTATAAACTTCCTCAAAGACAAAGGAATCAAAGCCCAGCTCATCCTTAGATGGGACAGGCCTTTTAACCGTGCAGGTATGATAGTAAGTCGCAGCCAAGATATCAGCCTCACCCTTAAAAATAGGCTTAGTCATAATAGCCCGACCTTCCTATACTGCCTAATCCTAGCCTTATAGTCGTTTATAAAGCCCGCTGGATCAAGGGCAAGGTTAGAAGGCGACCCATATTCAGTTACCTTAGCATTATCTCCATATGATATGGTAGTATCACCCCTAGTTACTGAAGAAATCTTCCTAGAATCAGGATTGTTAGCCGCATCTAAAGCTTTTTGCTTATAATAATTAGCCTTGGTATACTCAGCTACCATCTGAATAACTATAAGCATAAGACCAGTCGGGAAGTCCCAGCGGTTACAATAAGCAAGGACCTGACTTTCTATAAGGTCAAAATTAAAGCTTAAAATCTCATCGCTTGTAGCTTCATTGACCTCCTTATCCATCAAAAACCTTGCTTTTTCAATCTTTTTCTCCATTACAACCTCCTATTTTGCAGAGGTCTTTTTATCCTCTTTTTTAGCCGCTGCCTTTGCAGGTGCCTCTTCTATTTCTACGACAAAGCCAGGGACAAGCTCATTAAGTTCATCAAACCTAGCCTTGGATACTTCAAATTCATCTCCTACACTCCTGTAGGTATCTTCTTTTAAATCATAAAAACATCTTGTAGTCTTAACTAACATTTAATCACTCCTTATCCAGCAATTTGTGCCTTGATTATAGCTACCTTATTGTCTTCTGGTACATAGTTTGCTAATTGACCAGCACCTTGGATAGCTACACCATTGTAATCAGCAGAATCTATAGTCCTATAAGTATCGATACCTAGACCAACAACCCCGATATTATCAGGTACAAAGATTGAGGTAGTATTCTTTTGGAAATACTCTTCTGGTAATTCTCTTAGGACAAAGCCTTTGAATTTATATAATATTTGTTCATCCACATTAGCAGAAGAATTCTTCGCAGTAGTGGCAAGTTTTGAATTAATTAAGATGTCGTAAACATCTGGAGTAACATAAGCATTCCAAGTCCTAGACTTAGATACTTTCTTATTTATAAAAGTCTTTCTAGACTCAAAGAAAAGCTTAATAAGGGCTTCCTCAGTAAGGGCCACTTGTTTAGTTTCTCCAGCGTTGGTATCAAGGATCTTGCTCATGTATTGGTTTAGGTATTCAACCCATTTTTCAGCGTGTAGGGCAGCCCTTTCAGCTAGTACTTGGGCTGGTATATCATTAACAGTAAACCTATCCAGACCCTCGTGGATTGCTATAGGCTCATCGTATTTTACAGCCTTGTCAATAGACTTAATTTCTTGTCTTGGTCCAAACCTATTAGAATTGCCAGTACCAGTACCAAAGGCCACGTTTTCGCCCTTGTCATACTTATTAATTACAACATTTGTTGGTGATATTTTTAAATGTAGAAAGTCCTTGTCATATTCAGCACCTTCTGCCACTTGTAAGCCACCACCAAAGGTATTAAAAAAGTGTTGTTTTGTTTCAAATATTTTCTCAATAACTTGTTTATATTTCTTTGAATAAATTTTCATTGCCATAATAAAAAACTCCTATCTTATTTTTTCAGCCGCAGTAAGCCATGGATCAGCAGGCTCTTTACTATCTCCAGTTCTTGGAGGGTCTGATTGATAAATTTCTTTCTTAACCCTCTCCAGGTCTTCCTCATAGGTCTTTTTAAAGTCCTCAATGTTAGCCTTGGTAGTCTCGATGTCTCCTTGCATCAAAAACTTTCCAAACTTTTGGGGAATCTTCTTTTCTTCAAGTACCTTAGAAGTCTCATTTTCAAGCTTCATAAGCCTAATTTCTTCCTGGGCCTCTGCCAGTTTCTTCTGTGTTTCAGCTCTTTCTTCCTCAGCGAGTTCCTCAGCACTCATCTTAGCCCTAGCCGCTTCCTTAGCCTTTTCAGCCTTGACAATCTCATTGACCTTATCCTTGCTAAGCATGCCCTTAGTAGCTTCCTTGACTGCCTTATTAACCGCTTCTTGTAACTCTTCTTCGCTATAAGAGATAATATTTTCACTATCCTTGCCCTCGTCTTGCTTAGTGGTATCAGCTTCCTTAGCCTCAGCCTCATCAGCACCCTCAGCAAATCTCTGCAAATTAATATCTCTAATAAATAAATCTTTCATTCCTACCCCCGTTTAAGGTCCGTATGACCATATATTTCCACACTTCTTTAACGTCGAGTGAGTCAAAGACAATAAAAAATCGCACGATTTCCGCACGATTAATTTTTATTAAACAACTGCATAAAAATAGCAGCTAATACATCTACTACGATTGCATTACCTGCCTGCTTATATAACTGACTATCGCTATTTACTTTTCTAGCCTTGTAAAAATCTTTATCTTCTATTCCCATGAGTCGCCAAAACTCTAATGGTGTTAGCTTTCTGATCCTAAAATCATCTGTAACCACTCCCCTATCATTATTACAAGTTAAGGTCTGACTACAATCTTTTTGCACCCTACCCCTACGATTGTTGCAAGTAGGATTAATAAGGTCTATACCGTCACCTTGGTGGGCTTCTAGGTAACCTTTCTTGGTTCCGTTTTTAATTGGTATGGTTTTGTTAGTATCGCTTGTAACTAGATAGTTGTCTTTTTCAACTGTTGTTAAGGTATTAGTGATCCCATTTTTATTAAATTCTAATTGCTGTACATACTTTTCGTCTTTTTTTCTGCCCCTACTTGCTGCAATAGCTGGTAAGTCTATGCTTATACAAGGTTGCCTTCCTCCACCTTGACAAGTGTTTAAGGTAGGACTTAATCCCTCTTTGTCAAACACTCTATATCTTTCTGGATTATCTCTTTTATCATTGTTAAGCTTATAAGTTTGTATAAGTTCCGTTTCTACGGTTGAAGAATCAAAAACTGTTTTACCCTTAACACCCCAATTTCTTACAATTCCTACAAGTTGTTTTACTCGATCATTGCTTAAATAATATTTTTCATCTACATTGTGTTCTAATACATCTTTAAGTCTGGTTTCTAATACTTGTTTTTCTGGAAATTCAAATCCTTGTTTATCATCTAGTATAGATATACAAAATACCCTTTCTCGATTTTGTGGTACTCCATAATCTTTTGCATCTAATACCTTTGAATAATTCGCATAACCTAAAGAAGTGAGTGTATCAAGCCATTTCTGATACCCTCCCTCATTTTTCTTAAAGGTTAGGGCCTTTACATTTTCCATAAGTAAATATTTAGGTCTTTTTTCCTCGATTATTCTTTCACATTCCCAAAGTAGGCTACTTCTTGTGCCGCTTTCTTTGTCAAACCCTTTTTGTTTTCCTGCCATAGAAATATCCTGGCAAGGAAAAGAATAGGTAAACAAGTCAAAATCTGGTAAGTCTTTAGGGTCTATCTTGCTAATATCACCATAATTATTTACTTGTCCGTGTATAGCCTCGTATGAGTCAATAGCAAATTTATCTATTTCACAAATTCCTACCACCTCATGGTCTATGCCCGCTCTTTCAAGTCCCATTCTTTGCGTGCCTATACCTGCAAAGCTTTCAAAAACTCTTAACATAGACTAATTCTCCTTATTTCATTTATCTGGCGGCAAGAGAGGGACTCGAACCCTCGCACCTTTTAAGGCCTAGCTAGTTAGCAACCAGCACCCTTCACCAACTTGGGTATCTTGCCAAACAAAAAAGACGGCTTTCACACCGTCTCAATTACTTATTTATTTTTTTCTTTCTATCCATTCTCGCCATTCCTTATATTTTAAACCTAAAGGAACCTTGATATTCCTACCGTCTTTATCTTTAGCCATCCTAGTCCTATCTCCATAATCTTCCCTGTATTTTATAGTCGTAGTCCTACAATTAGGATGGAAAGGCGGGTAATTGATACCTACCTGGATTTTATCAACTGGATAATGTTGGCCATCTTTTTCTTGGCAAATAGAAGATGTTCTGTTGTCTAAAGTCGCCAAAAGCTCATATTCCTCGACCCCTAATTTCCCATAGGTCAAAACATCAGCCTGACCCTTAACATAAGCAGTTTCTGTTCTGATAAGCCTCTTGGCATTAGAGTAGTATTGCTGGCCATAGACCTTGGCAAAGTCCCTGGATAAGTTTTCAATCGACCTACCAGCAATGATATTCTTAGCCACCATAACCTGGGCCCTCTTTGCTATAAAATAAGAGCTATTCCAAATATTTTGAGAATAATTAGCCCCTGACCAAGGCAGCTCAAGCACTTTTTTAACCTGATTTCTAGAAATACCGACCTTGTGCCTATCCATAAGCTTTAATACTTCAGGATTTTTGTCTTTATACTCATCATAGACATTTTTATAATAGCTATCCTCAATGGAATCAGACAAAAAAGACCCGATAACCTCTTCCTCCTTGCTAGCAATAATAGCCGACTGGGCCAATATTTCAGCCTGCAAGGCCTCTAATCGGTTAATTCTAGACCTCATAGCAAGGGTATTAAGTTCAAGCAAGAGGGCCTTATCCTCAGTCGCCTTAATCTGATTTAGGTATTCCTCCATAGTCATACGCCAGTCTCTAAATTCTTGACCTTTGATAAGTTCCTGGGCTTTTTTAGCCGATACCATATTATCGACCATAAATTGCCCGTAGAGGCTTTTTATAGACCTGTCTATATCTTTACTTGCCTTATCATAATATCGTCCCAATTTAAGGACCACAGAGTCAGCCTGACCTAATAGGTCTAATAGCCTATCCTCACTTCTCTTTTGCCAGTAGGTCTTCTTCTTCATCGTGACCTCCTAGGTTCTTATAAGCCTGCATAGACTTATCAAAATTTTTTTGATCTTCATCAGCTTTTTTCTCCATCTCATCAGCAGGGTTTTCTATAAAAGGCAGCAAAGATAACCTGGTCTCAGTCGATACATCTTGACTTAGGTTTTGGACAATCTGAGTAAGCTCAAGGATATTTTGAGGTAAAGAATCAGAAAATTGCATCTGGATTTGATTTCTAACAACCTCTTCATTATTAGCAATTTCCAAGCGTGCTGCAATTAAGGTCATCCTCTTAGTCAAGGACTCCCTAAAATACATCTCCTTAGTATTCCTTAATTCCTCAGCGGTAAGAAGCTTAAGCCTTAAAGATATACCAGGTAAATTAGTACCAAAAGACTCATCAGCAAAATCAGGTGTAAAGGAAAACTTGTGAATATCCTTATTAACTCTAAGTTTGAAATTCTCTACCCATGAATCGTTAACATCCTTAATAACCCACTTAGCATCTCCATCTGAGTCAAGCAAGAGAATTCTTTCTTCATTCATCTTCTTAACATCTTCCACATTAGTAGCCCCATAATTAACAAGGGCCAAGTAAGCATCGCTAAACTGGTCCATATCATTAAGGGTATTAGATTGCTCACGATTATAAGCATCAATCAAGGATATAACTTGCTCAAAGTCCCCTTGGAGCTCCTTATTATTTTTAAAATGAATCAAAGGCACCGCCTTAAATGGATGCGGTTGTTCTTTATCTTGTAATTCAAATTGACCGACATGGTTTTCATCTGAGTAGAAATAAACCTTAGAATCATCATATAGATAAGCATAAGTAATAATCTTGTTATTAAGTTCAGATGTAAAATACCTGACACCAAACTTAACCTTATCCTCGATGCTCATGTCATAGATTAAAAAAGCATTATCAGGCTCAATAGCCTTAAATCTGATATTACCATCAGTATCAATCCACAAAAGCTCATAGGCCTCACCCTTGATAGAACAGGTCTTGGCCAGAGTCAAATTCTCCTTGGCCTCGTTATTTCGGTTACATACTTCCTGGTATTGCTCCAAAAATTTATCGTCTTGGTCCTCATCAATGGCAGTAGCCACATACTTAACCGACTGACCCATAAAAAAGCCCGTATTAAAATCAGTAATATATTTAGGATAAGGATGGACCAATTTATTGTCTTTATCCTTATCAGCCGCCCCTTTCTCTAAAATTGAATGATTGCCTAAATAATAATCTTGTAACTTCTTGTATCTTTCAATCAGAGCAGAATGTTTCTTAATAAAGTCCACAACATCTTTTGGACTTAGTTTGTCTTTGTTAGTTCTAAACATAATTATAAGCCCAGAGCCTTCTTGCTCATAGACCTTACCTTCCTTTCTAGCATATCTTCGCTTAGTGCATACCTAGTAGCGTCAATTGTGTGATTGTCCTTATCTTCAAGCCTTGGAATTGTATCGCCCCACCTATCAGTCTGATAATCAATGTTCTCAAACTCCATCGCCGTGTTAGGACACCTCTTAGGATCAATAATAATAGCCTCCAAATCATCAAGCCATTTCTCCCCAAACTCCACCGAGCCAGGTTTCTTTTCAGCCCCAGCAATCTGGACGCCATAAGACTTAACCTCAGCAATCGACTTAGGTTCAGCAGAGTCAGCTATAATCCTAGTATCATCAAAGCCACGCTTTTTAATTAAATCAGCAGCCTCACGGTTAGAAATCTTAACTCCATATAATTCATCAAATATAAAAATCCTTCGCCTGGTCTTATCATAATGAATACGAACCATAGCCAAAGGATCAGTAGCATAGCCCCAGTCGAGGCCTTGTCTTATATTGTCAAAATTATCAATCTCTTCTCTTTTTATCTCCCTAAAGACTAAATTATCAAAAGGAACAACCCCAGAGCCAATAGCCTTACCCATATACTCCCATTCATATTTTAAAGGCTTTTTTTTCTTAACGTGTTCAGCCTCATCTTTAAAAGCTTGAGAAATATAAGGATTATCCAAATAAGTCGAATGATGAACATAAGTCAAATCGGAAACAAACTGACTCTCAAACTTCTTATTAACCCAGGATTGCTTACGCTTGGGAGGGTTGTAAGAGTAAAAAAGCTTATACGATAATCCCTCTGGTAATTCAGCCCTCAAGACCGAATTTTCAATCATAGAAACTTCTTCCTCAGTCTTAAACTCCGCCAACTCCTCAATCCATAGGGTAGCAACAGGGAACCTCGCCACCTTCAAAGACTTAATCTTAGCAGGGTCATCAGCCCCACGAAAGATAATAGAATTGCCACGAGGTAAATAAGTAATCTTTAAAGGGCTTTTACCAAAAGCAAAATAAGCCCCAACCCCAAGTACATCCACAGCCTCCTTAAGCTGCTCATAAACCGACTCAAAAAGGGTATTGCCAACCTTACGCACACAAAGGACAGAAATAGGATTATTGATAATATCCAGAATAATCTCCAAAGAAATCATAAAAGACTTACCAGACCCACGGCCACCTTTTAAAACATATCTTAAATACTCTTTATTCTTAATCTTTTTATGAAAATCAATAAAGCAAGGATTGAAAAGAGTCGAAAGCCTAGCTGATATCATCGATTATTTTTACTCCTTCGATTAAGTTAAGGTCAACCTCTTTAGCTTTTCTATCGAGCCAAACATCGGGCTTTCTATTCTTTAGCCAAAATATCTGGGCTGTGGTGTCGGGCATAACATGTCTAGTAATCGTGGTTTTTTCAACATATTTTTTACCATCAACCATCTTCTGAACGGTTTTCACCTCATCATAATCGTAACCTAGGGCCCTTTTTAGAAGTTTATTTTCAACCTCAATGTCGACTACTTCCTTCCCCTTTTTTAAGGCTGCCGAAATTGGCGGATACTTATCCCTCCAAACTCTTAAAGTAGAATAGGCAATCCCCATATTCTTAGAAATTTGCTCATCAGTAAGTCCATCCCTGGCCCAGGCCTCTATTTTTATTAAATTGTCTCCCTCTAGCCATTCTTGATACTTACCTCTAGCCAAATAATCACCTACCTAATCAGTCCCCACTCAGCGAACTTCTCAAATCCTCCGATGATTTCAATATAGTTTCTAGCAATACGGACTATCTCTTCATAAGGTCTACCGTCTATTATTTCATCTCCAATAGCACACGATAACTTCACTTCTTCCCCTGTTTCCTGTGCCTTTAAATGTGCATAGATATTAACTGATACATCCGCCTTGGATAAGTCTTTTCCGTGTAAACCTCCACCAGTCACACCATCTCCCATATCTGAGCCTAACTTTCTATTAGTGCAACCAGTATCAACATCGAGTCCGCCTGTCCAATCCCCTAAAGGATTAATAACTGCTCCCCTATACTTATCTTCTATTTCTTTACTATCAGCATTTGACTGGCAAATAATAAGCCTTCTTCCATCAAGGATGTACTTCCCATCTTCCCCGTATAGATCATAAATGTTTTTAGCTATTAAGGTTAGATGTTTTTGCTCATTAGTAACAGGGCTACCCTTAAAAATTCCATTGTCCCCACACCTAACTTTGCCATCTTGATTTTTAGCAAGGTGTTCATCTTGTCTAGCATGGATAATTTCCACATCATCAATCCCTGCTATCCTCTTAACTATTTTTTGTATATCTTCAAAATCAAAAAAACACGAAGATTCAATAATAATATTGCATACCCCGTGTCCAATTAAAACCTCTACTGCTATTTTAGGCTCTTCTTCAATTTTATATCCCAAATCCACTATTGCTCCTGCTATCCTATCAGCTATCTTGTCAGGATGCATCGGATTAACTTTTTCAAACATTTATATCTCCTCCTCTAATATTGCTTTATGCCCAGTAAATTCTTCCCACCTATTTATAATCGCCTCTGCATAAACAGGCTCAAATTCCATCAAATAGGCTTTTCTACCTGTTTGCTCGCAAGCTATCAAAGTGCTGCCGCTTCCACCAAATAAGTCCAAAACTCTTTCTCCTTTTCTTGAGGAATTGAGAATCGACTTAGCCATAAGTTTAATAGGCTTCATGGTTGGATGTAGCTCGCTTCTTTCAGGTTTATCTTCTCGAATAATTGTAGAGCCAGAATCGATGATATCTTCAAGAGTTTTTGCATAGTCTCTTAACTCATCATAATCCAACTGATTTATATTAGGTTTGTTGTCAATTACTGTTGTTTCTGTAAAATCTTGGCAATAGTAATGTCCAGCTCCTTCTTTCCATCCATACAAGCAAGGCTCATGCTTCCAGTTATAATCCTGTCTAGATAAGGTAGCCTGACTTTTTACCCAAATCAAAACTTGTCTTGCGGGCATATCGAGCTCGGTCAAAGCATAATGCCAAGGTGCACTTTTAGCATCTGCGTGCCAAAGATAATAAACCCCTCCTGGTTTCAATACTCTTTCTATTTGTTTACAAGCTAAATAAGCAAACTCTTTGAAATCATCATCTGATAGATTGTCATTTTCAATCTTGCCAGCTGCATTCTCATAATTAACATTATAAGGTGGATCCGTAACACATAGATCCATTTCTTGGTCTTGAGTTAACTTGTCTACATCTTCAGGCTTAGTGGAGTCGCCACACATAAGCCTATGGTCACCCAAAATCCATATCTGCCCTTTAGAAACTTTGCACTCTTCTCTATCTTCTAGGATGGATACATCTTCGACATCTTCGATAATTTCCTCAGCCAATTCTTCAAGCTCATCGAAACCAAACTGAGTCATATCAATGCCTTCCACCCCCCTAATTCATTTTCAAGGGCTTCGAGGTCCCACTGTGCAAGCTCTCCGACCTTATTATCAGCAAGCCTAAAAGCTTTGACTTCATTATCAGTTAAATCGTCAGCTACAATCACAGGGACTTTGTCCATATCTAGTTTTTTAGCTGCAAGCAACCTGGTGTGACCAGTTACAATCTCGTTTTGGCTATCTACAACTATAGGCACCTTAAATCCAAAATTCTTAATCGAACTAGCCACCGCATCTACTGCATTTGCATTATCCCTAGGGTTATTTACATAAGGTATAAGCTCTTCAACACTCTTATAGACTATATTAATCTCTTTTTTATCCATAAATCCTCCTTTTCTTTAAGCCTATCAGCCAGACCATCCACCAAAAACATTTAGCATTTGAAAACACAAAGAGAAACCACTCTCTATAAAGTGGGGAAAGAATGGAAACCCCACAACCCGAATACTTATAATCTATTTTGAAAGGAGGTGCTAATCGTGGATAGCCTGACTCATAAGCTTAAATTTTATAAAAGAAAAGGACAGGCCCTATTGCCTATCCTAGAGTTAAACATCTCCGAAACATTCTTACAATACCATTATAGCACATTATAATGGCTTTTGTGTCGCTTTTTTGTCTCATTTTTGTCTCAAAACTGTCGCAATCTTACCTTACATCGATTTCACCTCCCTCAATTAGATATAACTTACTAAATATTTCAAGCAAAGCTGAATCACTTCGCCTTTGTGCCGTATCTTTTGACATTTTTAGAAATTCCCCGCATTTCCTATAAGAAAGTCTTTTATCCTTCGTAACCACCCACATATGATGAACTATAAACTGCTTGTCTGTGTCAAGATCTTTTATAGCATTAGTCATTGCACGATTTTCTAGTTCAATGATTTGTATATTTCTTTTGCAAATATCAATCTTATCAATCATATTTACCTGCAAATCCTCTTGACTAGATCCACCGCCCTTAGCTACATCAGATGCAGACCAGGAAGCCCCGATTGACAATCTATCTTTGTACATTTCAATCTTAGTCTTTTCCGCCTCCATCCTACGCATATCCTTGCCATAATACCTTAGCCTGGTTCGAATAGTTTCTATTCTCTCTTTTTCTCTTTCTTCCTGCCTGATTCTATCAAAATCCATTATCCCTTCTTCCTTTTGTCATATCTTTTTTGTAGGTTCATCCATGTCTCAGCACTTACTCCAATAACCTTTTCAATCCTTTTAGCAAGGTCATAATCGATAGGATAATCACCCTTAAGCAAAGCTTGATAATCCTCCACCTCAAGGCCAAGCCTACTAGCATAATCATCAAGCATATGGTCTTCCACATACTCACCAGGTGCAAAAAAAGTAGAATCGCTCATAATCAATCTCCTTAAGCATGTTTTCTCTTAGCCTTCATATCTTCGATTTCCTTTTTCTTAAGTTCTCTTAAATCATCATCAATCTTATAGACCTTTTTATCCTGAACTACAATGGTCTGGATATTCATATTTGCCCTGATGTCCTCAAAATCCACCAGGTCTGTATTGATACAATCCAACTTATTAATCAGTCTTTCTCTAAATCGATTAAGTATAACATTCCCCCATCCGAACTCATCTGATAAAGTCTCACAAACCAAGGCTAGAAAAGACTCAATTAAAGATGTACTAGTATTAGAAGCCGCAACCTTTTGTACTTCTTTATCGTAAATTCTCCTAGACCTCATCTTTTCCGCTGGACTCAATCCCTTAAACTTAAAACTCATAAGTCCTCCTCTTTTATGAAAGTCCCCCTGATTGTGCGGCCCTTTCTGTTGCTTATTTTCTTGTAGGCCATTTCTAAACATTCAATAGGATCTATTCCTATTTGCTTACATAAGATAATTAGTGTTACAAATATATCGCCCATTTCTAGTTTTAAATTATCCAGGAACCTCTCAGACACCTTTCCGTCAAAGACTGATATATCCATTTCTGTTTTAAACTCGAAGACCTCTTCCACGAATTTCAAAAATTGTCTTGGAGCATTAATCACGTGTAGAAGGTCTTTATCCTCCGCCCATTCAATAACCTTAGTTTGTAGTTCTTTAAAATTCATTCTTCTAACTCCTCATTATTTTTAATTATCTCTCTAGATTCCTCTATTTCTCCGTTAATTTGTTTTAAGTCGCTTTTATAAAAATCAATGAATCTCTCATCTGGATTGTTTTCTAACCTTTCTTCAAGACTCTCTTTCCTACTATTCAACCAAGAAAAATGGTCTTCTTCACTTGATAGGTAAACATATAGTATAGGTTCTAGGCTAGCTCTTATTGATTTTCCACAATTAGGACACTCGACAGACTCATCAGTTTCGTTTCCACTTACTTCGCTTGTTTCAAAAATATCTTCTGGGTTTATTTCATGATTACAATATGGGCAAAAATCACTTCCTAACATCTTTTATCCTCCATTTTCTCATCAATAACTCTATTAGCCACATATAAAGCGACCGCCACCACTAAACAAAACAAAAGGCTTTTCCAATCATGCTTATCCATAAAAATCTTTAAAACCATAAGCCACAAAAGCCAATCGTTGATATCTTTCTTCCCAGCCCTAGCTATATACTTAAAAGCATTACCAAGGTTAAAATCAAGGTCAAAAGCATCTATCACATCAAAGGCTTCTAATCCGCCGCTCTTATAATAATCTGGTCTAATTTCTGTCATCTTCACTCTCCATCCCCACTACCCAAAGGTGCATAATAAATACTTTTGATTTTAAATGCAACTACAGAATAATAATAATCCCCATTTCCATTATCAGCATATAAATCCGCTTGCCCTATCTTGTTTTGATTGTGAACAAATACCACCTCTTGGGTACTGTAGGTTTCATCTTCACAACGGTTATTTAAAATAGGTTTATTGAATCTTATATCCGTGATAACAGCTTCTAATTCGACATTTTTAAATTCCCCAGAAGCTGTTGCACAACAATCAGATTCTGTCATTTCAATAGTTATTACTGTTCCATCATCTAACTTTAAATAATCTTGATTCCAATCAACGATTTTTTTACCTACAAGTCTATCAATCATATCTTGTTTATCTTTATACTTAATTTCTTCGTAACACACTCTACTTAACTCCTACTCAACGCTACTCAACTTTTCTCCGTTTTACTCAACTCTTTCATCCTATATTTTCTTTCCAATCCCTTTTGTTAATCTCAATAAGCTGGTCCACTAATCTTTTACACTCGCTCAAGGTATACTCCTCATCCTGCACCTCTGGACTATCTCCATAATGGTTACAATCAAAACCTATTAAAAATCCGTCAATTCCGTCAAGTTCACCTGAAAAAGTCAATCCGCCATGCACATCAATATCATCTTCTACATCATCATAATCCACACCATAAAAAGGATGGTCTTCAGGTATCACCGCATATCCGCAATACCAAGTATTGCTCGCACTTGTGTCTGGAAAAAATGGATAAATGCTATATTCATACAATTTCTTTACAACAATTGTATATCCCCTATAATCTTCTTTTTTTACAATCATTTGTTTCATCTCCAATCCTTTCAATCTCAATCTCAACCCTAGGCCTATCCTTATCAAACAAAACCCTAGACCCATCAACTGACTTCACAATCTTATAATTATCATCAGTAATCACCCCATAGTCCTTCAGAATATCACAAGTCGCCGCAAGTAGATTATTTAGATCCACACAGCGCTTAGTCTTCCTGTAATACACACACTTGAGATTAATAGGATAATCAATATTTTTCTTATACTTCCCTGTAATTTGCCTTCCGCAATCCTCCGCATACTCCTTATACCTAGAAGACTGGGACAAAAATCTTTGCCCCGTCTTGTGATTTTTAAATATCTGCATGCTGTTCTTTTTCGTCGCAGGATTGCCATATAAGACTAACTTCATACATCACCTTTCTTTAGGACTCAATCAAGCAACATTCTTTTTACAAGTCCTCTTTTTACTCTTTCGCTATCAATAATCTTAACAAAACAAGACTCTTTTCTTGCTGGATACTCATCATAAACTACATATGAGTATAACTGGTCAAGCTCCAAATCTGTTAGCTTATCAAAATCCAAAACCTTAACTAATAATTTATTTAGCTTATCTTTGTAATCATCAGCCATCAATCCTCCACAAACCAGTAAACAATTTGATTAAAAGCAATCATACCTACTTCGTAATCATCTCTACGTATTCTAAGATATCCCTTTTCTTCATCGACACTATAATCATCAGCTTTAATGTTTTTTTCTCTGCCATTTACAAATCCAATAATAATATTCATACAATCCTCCTATTATCAAAATGGAATACGACCATCGTCCTGAATCTCCTCAAAATCGTCCTCAAAAAAGTCCTCAGATTGATTTTTATTGCCTTGATAGGTATTTACACCTGAATTGCTTTTGCTTCCCTCCTGAGTCGAATTAGATAGATATTCCACGCTTTCTGCTACGATGTCAGTAGTGTAAACAGTCTTACCTGTCTCCCTATCTTGATAAGACCCAGTCTGAATCCTGCCCTCAACAGCACACTGACTACCCTTAAAAAGGTATCTAGAGGCATTCTCCCCCATCTTGCCCCAGACAATAATCCTAGGGAAGTCAGCGGTCTGGCGATTACTCGCCTCCGCCTCCTCTCTCTTATCCCTAGACATCTTCCTATCAAGGGCTAGGGTAAAGCTACATATCGCTTGATTAGTTTGTGTATATCTTAGCTCAGGATCCTTGGTAAGCCTCCCGATAATAATTGCCTTATTCATGTAAACTCCTTGCAAAATCACTGACTTTTTTGTGCAAGCCATCAAATACTTTTCTTATCTTTTTAGCATCTACATCAATAAAAAAACCATCTTCATTGTCTTGTGAAAGCTCAGTCAGAATATTATTAAGCATTTCTATTTCATCATTTGTTAAATCAATTTTCATATGTTTTCATCCTCATTTTCTTAATCTCTCTATCAGCCACAAAGCCAACTGTAAAATCCTCATAATTATCTACATCTCTTAGCATCTCAAGTACATATTTAAAGCTAGAGACCTTTACTTTTCTTTCATCCCTAATCACTACTAGGGTATACAAGACATTTCTCCATCCATATTGCTCGATAGCTCTATCAAATAAAGCCCTATCATCCACACTTGAGTTGTTCTTAACAGACTGGCAGTAGCAGCGATAAGTTAATTCTTCCTCTATGCTGCTGCTCTTACTCTTATCTCTTATCTCTTGCTCTATATCTTGCTCTTGCTCTGTGTTGCATTTTGTTGCATCGGTGTTGCATTGCAACGCTTGACCGTTCGATTGCAACGCTTTTTGTTTTCTCCTATGCTTCCTAGAACGTCTTGTTGAAGCCGTTTCAGACCCAATCAGGGCTGGTACTTCATTTAGAAAAACATCATCATTTACATACTCGATTAGATCATTAGCATTGCAAAAAGCTAGAGTCATTTTTATATCGTCAATTTCTTCATCAATGTCTAGGGCTAATTGATGATAAATATCTTCATCAGTACCCTCAAACTCGATAACGCCCTCGTTATTTATGCTTAAAAGCTGGAGCTTAAGGTAGATGATGGTGTAAGTATCACCACCAGCCACCTTTCTTAGTTTTTTCATCTTTCGACTATCAAAGAAATCATCCTTTAATTTTAGCCAATAATACCTCTTATTATCACCCAATTAGACCTCCTCAACAGGCTTAAAATCATCATCAAAGAATCCAGACTGTTTGTCTACATCTATAATCTCTCCAGTCTCCTTATCAACATTAGCTGGAGCTTCCTTTTCTTCTTCCTCTACTACTTCAGGCTCAATCTCATAATCGACTTGGTAGACTCTTTCACCACTTTCAGCCTTGCTAGTCTTCTCAAAGTTAGCATTATCAAAGTTTGTAGCTTGGACTAGTGCCTGACTTTCTATAGCCTTAGGTGCATATTTTAAGACTTGGATCAGTGCAGATTTTTTCGCCATGGAGTCAAAATTTGTCTTCCAAGGCCCACTGTTATATGATTTTGAATAGGTCTTACCATATTTTTGTGCATCAGCCTTTGACATATAAAAGACATCCTGGCCCCCGTCCTTGGTTTGATAGATAGCATAGTAACCTATGACATCCCCACTATCACCAGTTAGGCAAGGCTTGTGTGAAATCTCCCCACTACCATAATCAAAATCAAAGTCTTCATTTGCTCTTACTTCCCTAGCGGTTATCCTCTTAAATTGCCCAGTATTGTAGGCTAATTTAAGCAATCCTTGATATCCAAGCTGGAAGTTAACAGTTCTACCATAAGGAATGAGGTAGGCCTCCCCAAGCGGAGTATTAAACTCAAGACCAAGCTGGGCAGAGTTCATAATTGCCGCCAATAAAGACTCCTGACTACACTCAGCAAGTTTAGGATTAGAATTAATAGCAGTAAGGGCAGTCCTTATAAATTTATCTACAGGCAGATATGAAGGTAAAGCGTTTTGAATCTCCCCCTTCATTGCCATCAATAACCCTCTAACCGTATTGTTTTGCTTCTTTGCTGGTGCTTTGTTTTGTGTGTTCTTTAGTGCTTGTTTTGCGTTAGTCATTTTTAATCTCCTTTACAAATAGTGCATCGCTATCTTTTAATATTTTCATTAGCTCTTTTTCATCTTTACCATATTTAGAAACCAAGACAGTTCCTATTACCCCCGCTATTTGCATTTGACTAAATAATCCAGGACGGTTCTCATCATCTGGAGTACCCATTAACGTTTTAAAACTCTTAATCAATGCCTCTTCGCTGGCATCCCACATAGAATCTATCAATCCATGCATTGAACACCTTAGTAGTCCTTTCAATAACTCATTTAAATTTTTACAATCCATTTTATTCATTTACAATCTCCTTTAAATTAAATCTCCTGTACTCGCTATCCTTTAAGTACTCTTTATAAATCTCAGGCTTATCAGCTTTTAATCTCTTAGTGTCAATCCTACTAGTAACAACAGGCCTATAAGTAACCTGTAAAAATTCGCTTCTGCCATAGTCGTGGTCTCCTAACTGTAGCTTGATTTTCTGCTCAAATTCCTTTGTAGAAGCCTCTAAATCTTTTATAAGGCCTTTGGTCTCAAGATAGGACTTAAAATCTAACTCATCAACATCTAGATCAATAGCATCTTCAAGACCACCCTTAAATTTATCTTTTAAGGCTGTATCATACTCATCCGACCCATCAGGAGCTGGCATTTCTTCCTTTTCTACATAGTTAGTCCAAAAATCTATCTCCTGGGCCTCTAACATCTGAATCACTTCTTCATCCCTCTCAATCTCCCTGATAATAAAATCAGTAGAGAAAATCAGGCAAGCTATATAACACTTCTTAGCCCCAGTAACCATCATGTAGTGGTGGCATTGTAGTTCGTAATTTATAGGGATTGCCCCATCTGCCCACTTATCTTTTGCATAAGGGCTAGTAGTCTTACACTCAAGGATTGCATCCTCCCCGACCACTTCCCTATCTATATCGGCAAACATAAAAGGATAATCCTTCCTGGCCATCATAAAGTTATTTCTACGAACCTTCTTGCCAGTAGCCTCTGTAAATCTCTTAGCCACATAATCTTCAAGGTCTCGACCCTGCCTTAGGATCTCATTATCAATATCTTTTACAACCTGACCAGTCTTTTCAAGGTAAAGACTAGCTCGACTCTTCCAAGGATTAAGACCGCAGGCAGCTGCTGCATCAGACCCGCCTATACCCTTAGTCCTCATCTTAAGCCAATCCTCCCTGGTCAGTTCAGTTAAATTAGCAATCTTTTTCAACTCAAACCTCCATATATATCAAGCCAATATCCTGCTTCAATAGCTTCCTGACTATGAAGATTTTCTAAATATAAGGCCCTTTCGTACTCCTTATCATCTGAATTAAGCTCATACTCAACATCATCAAAGTCTACATCATAAGTCGATTTGGCCTTGATATGCTCATCCAAGGACTGGATAGCAAGCTTGAAATCCCCGTCATACTCTCTTTCTAAATCAGCCCTGTCTATCTTAAATTCACATTCCTGTGATAAATTCCTCGTATACTTAATAATCATAATTTATCCATATACCTCCTATGTCTTTCCCTGCTCTCAATAGCTATATCTACATGCTTAAGCTTGGTCATATTGTCATCTGTCATGCCCTTGCTTAAGAGTATCTCCCTAACCTTTTCTAAATCTTCATCAGATAGTGTCTGAATAGATTCGCTAAATTCTACTTGATCTTTCGCTTTCAAAACTTGTCCTTTTTTCTTAAAACTTGTATAATTTTCATGAGTAATTTCTTATTTTGCCTAGTTCACAGCTAGGCAATTTTTTTATATCATCCATAGCCCGATAACTAAACTTATAATCGCAAAAGGTATGCCCCAAATTTGACAGTAAGGAGTCTTGCCATACATAGCAATCATAATCCACATAAAGGCTATCAAAGTAGTAATCACCTTTTCTGTAAGCCTCTTAGATACAAAGCCCTCAATCTCCTTAAGCATCATAGACTCATCAAAATTTCTAGCTCCATACTTAATAAGTTCAATCCTCTTCTTCCTGCTCTTTGGCACTCTAAATCTTTCTTGCATAATTCCTCCTACTTAAATAAATCTCTTTTTCCTTCTAAACATTCATCAAAAGCCCTTTTATCAACCAGATATCTCCAGGTCTGAAACTCTTCGCCCCTTGGTGGTAAACCTATAGCAAAAGTCAACCTATCCTCCTTGCAAGCCCTCTTTAAACAATCAAGGCTTATACCAGGTAGCCTGGCCGAAGCATAATCAATATCGACCACCCTCACTTCCTCAAGGCTTTCTTCTATAATCTCATGCATCTCAGTGATCTTTGCTTCCACAAATAAGCACCTCCCTATTCATCCTTAGAAAATATGAATAATTTAATTTTGCCTTCATCTTCAACAGCTCCAACCCCTTTAATCTCAAGGCTGTAATCTTCACCGTCAATCCTTACAAAATTGAAAATCTCTACTTCATCATTAAAAATATCAAGTGTTTCTTTTAATTCTTTAACTTTCATTGAGCGTTCCTTTCTATCATAGGTAAATAACCATTTCTCTTAAGCTCTTCATATAAGAAAATTCTTCCTTTTTGAGTCCACTTAGTAAGCAATCTAACATCTGTAGTTCCGTCTTTTTTCTCATACACGTGAGTTTCAGAACTCGTATAGCCTTTGTCTTGAATATTCGCATACAATAACCATTGCTCACCTTGTTTATATTGAATTCTCAAATCATGAAGTAGCTTATTCATCTGATAAGCACTCATTCCATAATCCTTAGCTATAGAGCTAACTTTTATAAGAGACTTATTTTGTAAAATCTTATCAACATAATCAGCCTTAGGTCTAAGCTCGCCTATGATCTGATCTTTTTTATTGCTTTCAAATTTTAGTTTTTCGATTTTCTTTTCAGCTATAATCATTGCCCTAGCCAAAATCTCTTCATCACTATCATTTTCTTTAGCAATAATGTAACCGCCATCTCTTCTAATGGATGGAAGTACTTCAGATGTAACCCATCTTTTAAACCTTTTTGCTTTTTTCATCTCCGAAGACATTATCAAGGAATATAAACCTGACTCGTTTATTATTATCATTTTTTGTCTTCCACCAGGTGTCATCAATTCGGTGACCCCTTTGTCTTCTTCGTCAATATGCTTTTTGATTGCATTTGCTGGACTAGAATATTCTAAAATCTCAGCAACATCTTTCCCAACAAACCAAGGTTCACTGTTTTCATCTATAATCTTTCTTATCTGCCCAAATTCTTCATTATCAAAAATTTTTAAATCTTTCATTTTTCCTCCTATACAATTAATATCGTTATTTTCTATATTTTTTAAGCGTTTTTACAATTAATACGTGTATTTTTGTTTAAAAAAATATCATCAATACCAACACCGAAATAATCAGCTATTTTCTTAGCAGTAGTAAGACTCATCCTAGAAGTATTTTCAGCAGTACTAATAGTCTGCTGGGTAACCCCTACCGCCTCAGCTAATTCTTTCTGACTAATTTTTTTCATAGCCCTTAAAACTCTTATATTATTATCTGGTATAACAACCACCCCCTAAAATATTTTCGCTTTAGTAATATTGTTAATATAACAATACACGTATTAATTGTTTTTGTCAAATATTTTTTCAATTTTTACGTGTATTATCTTTAAAATACACGTATTAATTGTTGTATAAAACCTGTTATAATTGTAAAATACAAATAAAAGGAGTAACAGTTTATGAAAAATCTAAATGATAAAATAAGATCCCTTAGAAAAGAGAAGGGATACACGCAAGAAGACGTTGCTCACAAATTAGATATGTCTACCAGTGCATACGGATACTATGAGCAAGGAAAGACAACACCGCCACTAGCGAAACTTAGAATGTTAGCTGAATTATATAATATATCCATCTCCCAGCTTACAGGTGAGCCTAAGGATACCCTAGAATTCATAGCTCAATCAGTAACCGTCCATACCTACCCTTATATAGATGACTATGTATCGGCAGGCAGTCCAACCACAATAGGTGGCATGGAAAACCTCCCAAAAATCCAAGTTCCAGATGAATTAACAGGCAATTATGCAGGTAGTAACAAACTATTCTTTTTAAAGGTTAATGGCGAATCAATGAACAAAATTATCCCAAATGACTCGGTGATAGGAATAATCGAATATGACTCAGTTTACGACCTTAAAAATGGTGACATTGTAGTTTACTCAACGCAAGACAATGAATTTGCCGTCAAATACTTTTATAGAGATGGTAACAATCTAATATTCAGACCATCCTCAACTAATCCAAACTACTACGATACAATCTTTGATATAAAAGATAATATTAAAATAATAGGAAAAGTAGTCCAATACTCAGTAACATTATAAACTTATGAGAAAGCAATTATGAGAATATTTAAAAAAATATTTAAAATAGCTCAAAAGACTCCAATAGATAAAGAAACAAAATACCAGGAATATTTAAAAAGAATAAAAAGTGGAGAAAGGCTTGAAGGATCGGACCGGGAAGATTTTTGTGAAATCTCAGCCGATAAAGCAATAGACGAAAGAAAAAATAGCGATAATCCAAAATTTCATAAGACTGACAATGAAAAAAAGTTAGAAAGTGAATTTCATAAAAAAAATCATTCAATAATTGAAGACTACGAGAATAGAATATACATATCAGATAAAACTGATTACAACAAATTAAAATCCAACCTCGTAGCTTATGATGAATTTAAAGAATTTTGTTACAGCAATGGAGATGGTGGGAAAATATACTTCCAGGATATGTGGGAATTTTGCTATAATTCTAAAATAGAATGCTTCTCGTACAAAGAAACAATATTAGAAAACATGCAAAACTATTTAGATGCCAATAGAGCCGTTGTTGATATAATCGAAATTCTTAAAATAAACGAAACTTATTTGCAAAAAGACTTAAAGGAGAAAATAAATTACTGCACTCCTCAAGAAATAGGAGCAATTATAAAAGAAATGGTTAGTAAAAATATAATAACCAGGGAAAAATATAAAAACACATATTTACTTAAATTAAACGTTGATATTTAGCCGCAAGGCTTTATATATAAATAAAAGGAGGAAATCATGAAAAAGTTAATCGCACTAATGGCACTAGCCTTGACACTCACAGCTTGTGGAGGCAACCAAAAACCAAAAGAAACGAAAGAGGAAGTCAAGCAAGAAGAAGTCGCAAAAGAAAAAACAAAGAAAGAAACTAAAGAATCTGAGGAAGTAAAAGAAGATATTCAAGAAGAAAATGAAGATGACATTTACTCATACGCTGGAAAAACATTCAAAGAAAATGGAAACACTATTGAAGTAACAAAGGCTGGCAGAGTTGACCAAACATATAAAATAGGTCCAGTAAACCTAACAGTCAATGGGGTAATGGTAGGTAGATTTACAGGGTTAAATGAAGAATTAAAAGCTTATTACGACACTGACCAACCAATAGATATTGTAACAATAGGTTACTCAGTAGAAAACACCGAAGATAAAAAAGTAACCTTTTATGTAGGCCAATCCCCAATCACAACCGACACCAAAGAACAAATTGATCCAGATTTATGGACAAGTCAAGAAGGTGGCGGTGAAATGCTCGGTCAAGTAGAAAAAGATGGTGCTAGCATATTCTATCCAAAGAATGCAGAAAACATTAAAGAGATAACATGGCACATAAATTCAGTAAATGACGAAAATTTTTCAACTATAGCAGAAGGAATAAAACTCAAATTTACTTTTAACGATAAAGGTAACCAAGTAACAGCAGAAGAACTCAAATAAAACAAAGCCCTAGGATAAGCCACCCTAGGGCTAAAAAAACACATTCAATTAGACACTTAAAGGGTATAGAAAAGTCCCACCCACAGGGGCAGGACTCATCCACACACATCCACTATACCCAAACCCAAAGAAAGGAGCAAAAAATGGCACAAAAAAGAAGAAAGCTCCCCAATGGCACGGGAAGCATCGAAAAAGTAGAACTAACCCCCCAAGGCAAAAAAAGAGTCAATCAGTACAGGGCAAGACTCCCCAAAAAGAAAGGCAGAAAAGATATAGGTTTCTACAGGTCCTACAATCTAGCCCTAGATGCCTTAATCAATTATCAAGAACCAGAACCAGTAGTAACCTTCGCCCAGTTATTTGACAAGTACACATCCACAAACGACTTTAAAAAGCTGGTCAAGAAAACACAAAACCGCTACTATAACTCATATGAAAGGTTCGAGGAACTCCACGATATAGACATCCACGAAATAAAATACTCAGACCTCCAAGATGTCCTAGATCAGATGGAGCTAGATGGCTATGAAAAAGTAAAAGATGGAGAATTAAAACACTATGAATACTCCAAATCATCAATCGAAAGATTAAAACACTTGGTATCAAAAATCTACACCCTAGCAATTAAAAATAACATCATCCAGCTAGACCTATCAAAATATCTAGAAGTAGGAGGGGTAGGAATAAGAAGAAAAAAAGAAATCTTCACCAAAAAAGAAATCGAAAGTTTATATTCATCCATCCCAAGTAATCCAAATGCCATGCACGTCCTAAATTTAATTTTCACGGGCTTTAGGACAGGCGAATATATAAATCTACCTATAAGCAAAATAAAGCTAGCTGAAAGCCAAATAATCGACTTTGGAGAGAAAACAGAAGCAGGCAGGGTAAGAAAAATGTTCATCCACCCAAAAATAAAAGACATCATGACCTATCTAGTCCAAGAAAGTAAAACAGGCTACATCCTAGAAGCAAAAAAGCAAAGTGGAGAAATCTATCAACCAAGCGATACCACTTTTTATAAAAAAATATATTACCCTGCCCTAGAAAAAGCAGGAATAAAAAAGAAAATCCCCTACTCATGTAGGTATACTTTCGCCACCATAGCCCACCAATCAGGAGTAAGCGACAAAGCTCTACAAAAATTAATGGGCCATGTAGATTTTTCAATCACCGCCAATTCCTACATTCAGGATCTTGATGATTATATCTACCAAGAACTACAAAAAATAGAAATATAAACCCAGTTACCCACATAAAACCCACACACAAAAAAGAGAACGTTGATATTCCAACGTTCTCTCAATATTCTTGGTGCGGGATAAAGGAGTCGAACCTTCACGAGAAATTCTCACTAGATCCTAAGTCTAGCGCGTCTGCCAATTCCGCCAATCCCGCATGGGGTGAGTAGTGAGATTCGAACTCACGCTCTCCTGGGCCACAACCAGGTGTCGTAACCAACTGGACCATACCCACCACGCTAAGTTGTTCTCTACTAATGTCTCACTGACTATTACAGTATACAACTTTTTATTTACTTTGTCAAATGTTTTTTTAAGATTTTTATTTAATCTTTATCTCATAAGCTCTAAAGCTTTCTTACTGACAAATAATATAATACCACGTTTTTAAAAATAATGCAAATTTTTTCCTTATTTTATTTTTCTATCTTTTGAAGTAGAATATCAAGAGAGGTGAATTATGAAAAATACAAGAAAATTTATTTTAAAATTATTTGCTATTGTTATCGCTATAGCTATGATTGCTCCCCTTGTTTATAACGCTATATTGTCTATGCAATGATTATAGAAAATATTGAGTATTCAGAAAAATATAATTTAATTAGGCTTAGCATTTCTAATGAGAAATTCTTTGTTGATTATGATCTTTATTATGAGCTTAACCTAGAAAAAGATGAGGAATTAGACTTTGATACCTATAAAATAATCTTGGCCAATGATGAGTATAACAGGGCCAAGAATTTTGCCTTGTCTAAGATTTCTTATTCACAAAAATCTACTTATGAAATCAAAAAGAAGTTAGCTGAGAAGAAATTTTCTAATGAAGTTATCGATAAGGTTGTTGCTTTTCTCGATTCTTACGGGTTTTTAGATGATGCAGCTTATGTCAAAGCTTACATCACTGATAAGGATGAGATTTCAAGATGGTCTCGAAATAAGATTTCTTATATGTTAAAAACCAAACACGTAGATGATTTACTTATAGAGGAATACATTGGCCTTGTGGATGATCAAAGGGAATATGAAAAGGCTAGTTTTTTTGCTGATAAAAAGATTAAGGATGATTTTTCTTTTGAAAATAGGCAAAAGGTCTTTAGGCATTTGGCTGGCAAGGGCTTTGATATCGATATAATTAATAAGGTCCTTGATGAAAGATTTAAGTAATGCATTTTGTTTATATTCTAAGATGTGCTGATGATAGCCTATATACAGGTTATACTAATGATCTTAAAAACAGGATTAAGGTCCACAATTCTGGAAAGGGAGCAAAGTATACTAGAGCAAGGCTACCTGTTAGTCTTGTATTCTACAGAAGAGTTGATAGCAAATCTATCGGTCTTAAGCTTGAAGCAAGGCTTAAAAAATTAAATAAAAAGCAAAAAGAGGATCTAGTCCAAAAATTTGCCTTAGGAAATTAACTTTCTCTTTCTTAAGGATGTTTTTAGACTATCTCCTCTTCTTTTTATAGAAATTTCAAATAGGCCCATCTGGGTAAATCCAAATATTTCGGCTTCAATTTGGTATTTTTCTATGGCTTTTTGCATCTCTGCTGTAATTTTTTCCTTATCATGAACTCTTAAAAAGTCTATCAGACACATGCCTCCTATGTTTCTTAATTTAAGATTATAGGCTATAAAGTCTATTAGCTCTAAATTTATACCTAATAAAAAATCTTCTTTTTGCATTTTAGACTTTCGGCTTCCTGTATTTACATCTATTACAGTAAGGGTCTCTAGTTCATCTATAATAATCGATAAGTCTTTGTAATTTAATTTATTATTACTTATATCTTTTATCAAATCATTAAAGACTCGTGAATTTTTGATGTCTATTTCTTTAATTTCGTAATCCTTATATTTTTTAATATAAGAGTCTTTCTTAGAATTTTCTATAAGGAGTTTAGGGCTTGGAAAAAATTTTTCTTCATTAATTAGCCAGGCTTTCTTATCATTTAATTCTTCAAATAATATATCATCTTTTTTCTTTCCATACTTACGTTTTGCCTTTGCCTTTATTGGATATCTTTTTATCTTGTAAGATTCATTTTCTAAGGAGAAATTTTCACTGGCGAGCCCTAGCTTGCCATTAGCCGGCTCTCTTACATATTCTATGATTACATTATCTCCTATGGCATAAGACAGACTTGATTTCAAAAATAAATTTTCATTATCACTTATTTGTACGAAATATGAAGAGAGGCTATCAATTTTATTTACAACTTTTCCCCTATAGATATTATTAAGAAGAGAGTCATAGAAAATGACTTCCATAACTCTCTTATCTTCTTGTCTGATTATTATTTTTTCTTTTGGGTCTATATAAATATATTTCATTTTGCAAATATCATTTTTAGTTTTTCAAAAAATCCAAGACTTGGTATTTCTTCTTCTTTGTCTGCTATGAGATTATCTATAACAGTTTTGAAAAATTCATTTTCCTTTACGACTCCAAGAAATTTAGAATTTTTGTTATCGATTTTATCCTTATATTTTCTTATATCAAAGTCTTGTGGGGCCTTGTTTATAAAGAAATAATTAGAATTTAAGTCCTTATCTATATCTTTTTCTGATATTATGTCTATTTTTACTGCTCCTTTAATATCTAGGTCTAGATTATCGATAATTACTATATCACTATCTAATATATCTATTAAAGTATAAACATCTTCTACCTTAAAATCATATTTATCTTCTAAGAGTGGCGGGATTATAAAGCCTAGGTTAGAATTTTCATTTACTATGACCCTATCAAGACCGGCAAAGCCTAAGAAATAATCAGCTATATCATAGCTTATCATCCCATCTTTGCCAAAAAAGTCTTCCAAATTTTGCTTTTCATCTCTAAAAAATGATGTGAGTAGGACTTTTTCATTTTGGGCTAGTCTTTCAGAAAGATTTACAGCAAAATCTGTCTTCCCTATATTATTTTCCCCATTTATTAAATATATTTTCATAAAAACATCCTTTGTTAATTTTGACCATTTGCAGATTCACCGAGATTTCTAATATCATTTTCAGTTGGTTCTGCATTTATCATTTCTACGTTTAGGTCAAAGTACCTTGCTATTATATCTCTCATTATTGGTGATGCATTATAAGAAGTGTCACCTTGGGTTAGAACTATAGATATAGCTATCTCTGGATTATCATATGGAGCAAAGCCTACCATCCATGCATAGGTATCATAGTCTGTACCATCTGGGTTTTGACCTTCTACTTCTGCTGTACCTGTTTTTATACCAATATCTACCGGTAATTGATTTAAAACAGCATTATTCTGACTTACTAGAAGTGTTCCGTATTTGATATCTTCTAAATATTTTGGATCTTTGATATCTATTTTATCACTATGAGGAACATTTTCAAAAAGTACTTCGCCTGAATCGTGGTTTTTAATCTTGTTAATTAGGGTAAGTTTATTTAGATAGCCCCCGTTTGTTATAGTTGCTATAGCTCTATTCATCTGGATTGGTGTGTAGGAGTTTTGTCCCTGGCCTATTACTATATTTAACATATCTGTTATATCCCAAACCGCTTGGTTTAAATAGGTATATTTTATAGTATCAGCAAGACCTGCTCTTTGGCCTTCTGGCATGATAAGCGGATCGTAGCCTCTTTCGTCGAAGAAATCTATTATGGCTTTTCTTGACCATTCTTTAGGATTGTCAGTAAATTTAACTATATCCTTTATATCTTGTTCATACTCATCTTTAGTCTTTTTAACTCCTTCTTTTATGAAAAGAGTTAGATTTTTATCAAGATAATCTTTAAGCATTAGCTTAGTTACTTCTACTTTTTTACCAATTGAAGGAACATTGCCCTTAGCTTCCTTAGGTATATTGATTTCAATACCTGTTTCCTTATCAAGTCCGAGCATTTCTGCAGCAAGTCTTATATCATTTAGCTCAAGTTTGGTTCCTAAGGAGTCTCCATCTTCTGGGTTTTCTCCTAAGGCTAGGGTGTAGAAATAGTAGTTACATGAATCTCTTATAGCCCCATAGAGATTTTCTTCTCCGTGGGTTGCGCCTGTTTCTGTGTAGATTAGGCAAGAAAATCTCCTATTTCCTATTTCCATGAAGCCGTGACAGTTATTAACCGCAAGTGGATCTAGACCTTTTTCTAGGGCAGCTAGGGCTGTTACAAGCTTAAAGGTTGAACCTGGCATCACTGCTGTTTGGGTTGCTATATTTAGCATTGGTCTTGGAGCAAGCGGCCCATCACTTTCTTCTACTTGGAGCCCTTCCCAGTCTGATTGAGATATACCTGTTGAAAATAGGTTTGGGTCATAATTTGGATATGAAGCCATTGCTAAAACTTCACCAGTTTTAACATCAGATACTACTACAGCACCACTTTCTGCATGAGGAGCCATCTTAAATGGTCTAAATGAACCATATTCCGACTCATAAAATCCTGTTTCTCTCAATGCTTCTAGGACCCCTTTTAGAGAATCTTCGGCTTGTTTCTGAAGCTTGGCATCTATTGATAGGTAGACATCATCGCCTGGTTCAGACTTTGTTTGAGATATTAGTTTACGCCTGTTACCAGCTGAATCGACTGTTACAAGTGACCTACCATTTTTACCCTTTAGGTTGTCTTGGTAAGATTCTTCAATACCAGTCTTACCAATTATCTCATCTCTAAGATAATTTCTTTCTTTTACATACTTATCTACTTCCTCAGGTGTGGCTATTGGTCCCATGTAACCCAGTATATGGCTTGCAAGATTCCTATTTGGATAGGACCTTATTGGCATGGTTTCTACAACTATTCCTGAAGCAGAGTCTATTTTTTCTTCTATTTTTAGAACTGTTGATTCATCTAGGTTGTAGACTATATTTATTGGCCTATAACCAAAGTTCCCTTGGCGGTTTAAGGTGTTATCAATTGTAAGTATTCCAACAGCCTCAACATCATTATAAGATTCAAGATTTGTAACCTTTTTAAGGTATTTTAAGATTTGTTGACCATTTTTCTCCTTCATAAGGATATCTACTGTTTCTTTTGTAGAATTTGTCTTATCCTTATTTGCATAGTAGGTGTAAAAATCTTTTTTATCTGTAGTAAAGGTATAAGACCAATCTTCTGGATCATCTTCTGTGATATCTATGTTTGGATAAATATTATTTTTAGTATTGGCGTTTTGTGCCATGTATTTCACATATTCTGACAAAAGAAGCGGCTTTAACAAACCATTTTCATCAGCAAGTCTTGCAAGTTCGTCTACCGCAGAACCCGCTTGAGGATTCCTAAATCTCAAGTCTACTGAATATTGGTTCTTGTCATCTTTTGATTCAGTGATAACTTCTGTCTCAAAGTTCGCATATATCCCCTTATTTTCTAGCTGTTCAATTAGCATATTGGCTGGGATTACATAGGCTCCCTTATCATCTACCATGGCTGATGTTAAAACTTCACTTATTGTAGCATTTTTAACTATTTCATAAAAGTCATTAGCTGGAGTTGACTTAAGATTTATCTTATCAAAGACCTTGTGCAATCTCGCTTTTTTCTCTACCAAGTCCTGATCAGCTTTTATAGCATATTCATCCATGGTAAGCTTTCCTAATAAGTTATTATCTTCTAAAAGCTTATATGCTAATAGCCTTGCATGAGAGTTTTGTAGTATTGATAAAAGAACTGATCTATCATTTCCTACTGATTCTAAGATTACATCTGTAGGCTCATCATCTTTTGTAAATCCTATAGAAGCAAGCTTTTTCTCATAATTCTTCTTATATTCTAGCTTAAGATTGCCATTTACCTGATTTGCGTGGGCTGGTATATCTATTCCCCTCTTTTTAAGAGCAAGGATGGCTGTATTTGCTGTTTCATACTTCATTCCATCTTTTTCATAAAAGGAGAATAGGAAGTCAGATACTAAGTCATTATCTATAATTGTATCGACTACTTTTTCTATTGGCATTTCTTTTTGGCTAAAGTAATCTTTAAAGTCTTTATATTTGAAAGTATTTAATTTTATGTTGAAATCTTCTGTATAATTGACTCCATCTTCTTCAAGTATATCTACTAAATCTGATATGAGACTTTGCCTCTTATCAGCATCTACAGCCATTAGCTCATCTTTATATAGCTTTATGGTAAAAGATGGGATTGAGCTTGCTAGAAGCTTGCCATTTCTATCGTAGATATTTCCCCTACTTGCTAATTCATCGACTTCCTTTACCTTCCTATTATCAGATAGGTCTCTATAATAGTCCCCCTTTGAGACCATTACATTAAAAAGCCTAACTCCAATTATTAACATTAGGAGAACAACTATTACTTGAATAAAAATAAGTCTATTCTCTTTTTTATCGCGCATATTATCCTCTAAATCCTATAAGTTGGTATATACATTATTTTCTTTATCAAATAATAATAAATCAGATACACTAGGGAGTTTAGGATTGCTTCTACAAGTATCTCAATTCCTAAATAATCTGTTATTGATAAGATTGACTTGCCAAAGATATAATATATACCATTTACAAGTAAGAAATTAAATAATGTTGCTATTAAGCAAATAATAAAGCCTTTAGTCTTATCCTTTGATACCTTTACTATATGTCCTCCTGCAAACAGACCTATTAGGTAATAAGATAAGGCTCTTACACCTACTAACTGGGTAAATAGAAAATCTTCTATTATACCAACTACTAATCCTCCTGCTCGACCAGTCTTACCTGGCAAGACTTGGGATAGGGCTATTACTGCTGGGATTATAATATTTACATTTGCTCCTAATATATCAATTTTGGCAAATATAGATGTTTGCAAAATGAAGGTTATAAATAAAATCATAAAGCTTTTAAATTTATTCATGAATTTCTCCTTCCTTTTGCTTAGGTTGTTCACTTTTTGGCTTTTCATCTAAATTATAATTGTTTGAACTTTTTAGGACCAAAACCCTATAAAGATGTGAAAAATCAACTGGTGAATTTATTGTAATATTTTTTCTCAAAGAATCTTGTGTCATGGTAACTGTCGCTACCCTTCCTATATAGATTCCATAAGGATATATTCCACCTAAACCACTTGTTAGGAGTATATCTTTTTCTTCTATCTTGCTTTCTATATCTAACATATAGCCTTGAATGGTATTTTTATCAAACCTATCAATTACACCATAATCTCCCGAATTTGCATTTACGAAAGATACGTCATTTTGACTTGAGTTTATTGTTTCTACCCTGGCTGTTGTTTGATAAACTTCTGTTACCTTGCCTACAAGGCCCGTATAAAACTTGCTATCTCCTACAGCTTGAAGAATGATGTCATTTTTTTCAATCCCATCAACCTTGCCCTTATCTATAGTAAAGTGAGTGGTCATGGAATTTACATCTGTATTAATTAGCTTTGCTTTAATATACTTATTGTCTGTTCCCTTTGTGGCCGCTGCTTCATCTTTTAGGAATTCACTTCTATTTATGGCTGTTGCATATCTTGCATTTTCCATAACTAAAGCCCTATTTTCGGCTTCTAATCTTAGGACTTCTGCTCTAGTTTCTTTTGATCCAATTGTTCTTTCAAGCTGATCTATTATAGCAGATGAAATAGAATAAGTCACACTTTCTATTGGTTTTAGGAGAGTGTTAGCTATGTTTGAACCTGTTTTAGATAGCCCATCCACTTGACTTGAAATTAAAATCACTATTAATAAACTAACTATAGTTATTATAAAGGGTGTTTTTTCTTTTTTTACTCTTTTATATGCCATAAAAACCTACTTACGATATTTCAAATATTTTTCTGGATTTTCCAAAATCATACCTGCCCCTAGGATAGCATCTGTGCTTGGGTCTTCTGAGTGGTAAGATTTAAGTCCAATTTTCTTTTCAATGTATTCTGCCATACCTGATAGTTGTGATAGGGAACCTGATAAAGCAAAACCGTTTTTCTTTATGTCTGCCGAAATTTCTGGTGGTGTTTTTTCTAAAACTTCAAATACCATATCACATATCTCATCTGCAAATGGCAATATTGTTGAAACTAGCTCATTTGATTTAATAATCTCAGTTTTAGGCTTAGAATCTGTAAAATCTCTACCATCAACCGACATTTCCATATTGGCATCTTTTACCTTTAGGCTTGCTAGGGCTATTTTTACTTTTTCCGCTGTATTTTTACCTATTTCTAGATTTTTATTATCTCTAAAATATGAAACTATCTTTTCATCTAGGTAGTCTCCACCTTTATTTATGGTTTTTGATGTAACTATTCCATTTAGGGAAATTACAGCTACCTGGCTTGTACCAGCTCCCATATTTATCAGTAGAATCCCCTTAGATTCTTCAGGTGATAGGTTCATACCATACGCACAAGCTAAGGACTCATCTACAAGTATTATATCCCTGCTACCTGCATGGAGAGCTGCATCTTCCACCGCTCTTTTTTGTATATCTGTAATGCCAGAAGGTACCACTATTACAACCTTTGGCTGGATAAAGCTAAAACCTTCATTTACTTTTCCAAAAAAGTAATTAAGCATAGCTTCTGTAAGGTTAAAGTCTGTTATAACCCCGTTTTTGATTGGCTTTACTACCTGTATATTTTTGTGGGTCTTGCCTAGCATGTCTTTAGCCTCTTGGCCTACCGCTTCGACTTTTTGGTAGTTTTCGTCAAGCACTAAGCTTGATGGTTCGTTTATTATTAGACCCTCGCCTTTTTTATAAACTAAAATATTGCTAGTACCAAGGTCTATGGCAAAATCTGTAGCAATCAACTTTAATTTCATAATATTCTCCTATATATAATTATCTCTTTTTAAAGATACATAATCAGTATGACCAATTATAATGTGGTCAAGTACATTTATATCAAGTATTTCTCCAGCATCTATGAGTCTTCTAGTAACCATTATATCAGCCTTAGACGGGTCTGGATTACCTGATGGGTGGTTGTGAACTAATATTATTGACTTAGCACTCTTTTTGATTGCCTTCTTAAAAACTTCTCTAGGATTTACTATTGATGAATTTAAGTCACCTATAGATATTAATTCATTTGCTATAACCATATTTTTATTATTCAATAAAACTATGTAAAAATGTTCCCTATCTTCCATGGCAAGTTTATTTCTAAACATCTGGTAGACATCTTCATTAGATGTGATTTTGTCATATTTCTTGTTTAGATATTCTTCCTTAAGCCTCTTACCAAGCTGAAGGCTTGCTATTACCTTTGTAGCCTTAGCATCCTTTATCCCCTTAATCTTTCTAAGATCAGATACTCCTATTTCTAGAAGGTCTTCTGTTGAGAAAGAATCAAGGATTTCTTCAGCAAGTTCTATTGCGTTTTTCTCACTTGTCCCTGTTTGTAAAATTATGGCCAAAAGCTCTGTATTTGTCAGAGCTCCATAGCCATAGTTTATTAACTTCTCTCTGGGCCTATCAGATTCTTTCATCTGCTTTATAGTTTGTTTCACTTAAGCTTTTCTCCAATATCTAGTTTTTTCATATGCTTTATTATAAAATTGGATGAAAGGCCTACAAAAAATCCGGTGAAGGTACCAACAAATACAAGGAGTGGTAAATAATAAAACATCTTAATATTTTCCATCACTATAACAGATACTATTATCTGTCCAATATTGTGGGCAAAGGCACCTATTTCACTTACACCAATAAAAGAAAATAGCTTATCATGAAATTTAAGGGCAAGAACCATTGCAATTGATGCTAGAATGGCCCCGGCAGCTGAATAAAAGAAAGCAGAAACTGCTCCTGTTATTAAAACCAGCATAAAGGATTTTAGTAAGGATATTGTAAGGCTAGCCTTAAATCCATAAAAATAAAGACTTACTAGTATTATTATATTAGAAAGTCCAAGTTTTGCACCTGGAATAGGAACAGGCATCGGGATTTGTAATTCCACAACTGATATAACTAGGGCGAGGGCTAAGAGAAGAGCCATATTTGTTAACTTTTTGGTATTCATTATCTTACCACCTTATCTATTTTTTCTTCCTTTTGGCTTTTTTTATCGCTTTCTTCTACCTCAAGAAAGAGCCTGTGAGGTAGACAAATTATTGTCTCGCCTTCTTTTGAGATTGCATGCATATGGGTACAAATTTGATCAAGACAATCAGCCTCAACAACCTTAGCCTTGCCATCTTTTATCTCAATCTTATTATAATGGCCGCCATATCTTGCTATATACTCCCCATCCTTTTCTAAAGGAAGTCTTTCTATTATCTTTCCATCTTGTTCTACTACTAATATATCACCGTCATACTTTTGGCTTTCTTTATATATCAAAAAATTAAATCCTAAAGACAGGCACAGAAGTCCAACTATTACGATTATATCACCTTTTTTTATCTTCATATATATATTCCCTCTATTAAAATTTTAATTGTACTCAATTATAATATTATATACTTTTTAGCCTATAAAACTAGGAATTTATATGTAAAATTTAAGATAAAAAAAGAAGCCCAGGGCTTCCGATCTTGATAAAGTATAAGAATGCTTTGTAGTTATATAAATTAATGTTTTCCTATGTAGGAATTAACTTTATCAAAATAGTTGCCGCAGGCTTCGTTTTTATTCATTTATTGTTATACATTTATTTGGACATTTTTCACATGCTGTCTTTAATAGTTCCATATCAAAGTCATTACCGTGAACTTCTTTTGATAGGAAGTTATCCATTGCAAATGCTTCAGGGTAGGTTTTTGCACAAATTGTACAACCTATACATGAATTAGAGCAGTTTGCTCTTGCATCTTTGCCCTTGTCATGAGATGAACATAGGACTACTTGTTTTTGTGAAAATGGTATAAGCTCGATTATATTTTTTGGACATACGTCTACGCACTTGCCACAAGCTACACATTTTTCTCTATCAACTAAGGCTACTCCATCTACTATATGTATTGCATCAAATGGGCAGGTTTTTTCACAAGTGCCACATCCTATACATCCATAGTTACAAGCTTTTTTACCGCCAAATAAAGCAATTTGTGCCCTACAGTCCTCTAGACCTTGGTAAGCAAATTTATCCTTAGCAGCTTCTGTAGTACCATTACATTTTACTATAGCTACCTTTCTATCGTCTGATGCTGTAGCTTCTACACCCATTGCAGCTGCTACTGCTGCTGTAGTGTTTGGTCCGCCTATAGCACAGGCATTTACTTCTGCTTCGCCTTTTGCTATGGCTGCTGCAAGTCCATCACAGCCAGGATAACCGCATGCACCACAGTTAGCACCTGGTAGGGCATCCCTAACTGCTGCTTCTTTGACTGATTTTTCTACGTGGAATTTATCTGAGATAAATCCTAAAGCTATCGCAAATACAAAGCCCATTACGGCTAGTATTGCCATTGGTAATAATAAATTCATCGCTTCCTCCTATGCTAAACCTGCAAAGCCCATGAAGGCTATAGCCATTAGACCTAGGGTTATTAAAGAGAGTGGGGCTCCCTTAAATGACTCAGGAACGTTGTTATATTCTGTCTTTTCTCTTAGGTAAGCTAGGATCATGATTGCTAGCATAAATCCTATTGATGATGCAAAGGCATATACTGTTGCTTCTACTAAGTTATAAGATAAGTCTATTGTTTTGATTGCTACACCAAGAACCACACAGTTGGTTGTGATTAGTGGTAGATAAACACCCAAAGCTCCATAAAGGGCAGGCATTGATTTTTTCATTACTGTTTCTACTGATTGAACTAGAGTTGCTATAACCAAGATAAATACTACTGTTTGTAAGTATTGTACATTAAAGGCCTCTAATATGTAATATTGGATAAACCAAGTTATAATTGTTGCAAGTACTATTACAAATATTACCGCAAAACCCATTCCTCTAGCAGTCTCAACCTTACTTGTAACACCTAGGGTTGGACAAATACCTAAGAATTGTCCAAGTACGTAGTTTGATACAAATATAGTTGCTATTATGATTTTAAATAATTCTACTAGCATGATAACTCCTATTTAGCTTTCTTTCTATTTGTAATCGCATGGAAGGCTGCATAAATCATTCCAAGTACTATAAATGATGATGCTGGTTGAAGCATAAATCCTATAGTGTATTCTTCTGGTATGATTCCTATTCCAAAAAGTGTGCCTGCTCCTAGTAATTCTCTGAAGAAGGCAAGTATTGATATAGCTATAGTATAGCCTATACCTTGGCTGATACCATCTACTATTGATGCGATTGGGCCATTTTGTGATGCAAATCCTTCTGCACGAGCAAGGATGATACAGTTTACTACTATTAGTGGTATAAAGATACCCAAAGACTGATCAAGAGCTGGTGCATAGGCCTTTATTAGCATTTGAACAATAGTTACAAAGCCTGCTATTACTACGATGAAAGAAGGTATCCTTATTTCATCTGATATGAAGTTACGTAATAAGGATATAACTAAGTTACTCATTACAAGTACGAAGGTTACTGACACTCCCATACCTACAGCATTAGTTAAGGTTGAAGATATGGCTAGTACAGAACACATACCAACCATCTGTACAAGGACAGGGTTGTTTTTTATGATTCCATCGGTAAATATTTTACCAAAATTTACCTTTTCTTTTTTATTTTCTTTTGCCATGATAGCTCCTATTCTAATTTAGAGAGAACTTCTCTTGCATCGTTTATACCTCTAAGGATAGTATTAGTAGAAATTGTAGCTCCTGACAAGCCAACTATTTCATTTTCCCCACCTGAGGCTGATGCCTTAACTTCGCTGTCCATATTTACTCCGACCATTCCTTCTTTGAAGAAATCTTCTTCCATCTGTTTACCAAAGCCTGCTGACTCTGAATGGCTTAGTGGAGCAAATCCTGTTATATTATGGTCACTATCAACACCAATTAAGAATTGTATATCGCCGCCGTAACCGCCTGGAGATTGGATTTGGAATACATATCCATCGCCACTTTCTCCTTTTGCCTTGTATACTTCTTGGATGGTGTCTGGCTTATCTGCTACTTCTACTGGCTCATAGGAATCTGCTTTATAAACTATAGCAAGGGATTCTTTTAGCTCTTCTTGTTTACGAGCTTCTATGATTGGAGAAGTCATATTGTTTGTAAAAGCAAGGGCTAGGGCAGTTACTGATGTTATTAATAGTAATTTTATACCTAATTTAATACTCTTATTCATTTTCCCCTCCTTTTTTATCTTTCGCTTTACCAAAAATCCTATCTCTTGTGTATTTTTCAATAACAGGTACTAAGAGGTTCATTAGTAGGATTGAGTAAGAAACACCTTCTGGATATCCACCCCATAGTCTTATAACAGCTGTTAAGAAACCACAACCAAAGGCAAATACTATTTGTCCCTTAGGAGTTATTGGAGCTGTAGTATAATCTGTTGCCATAAAGAAGGCACCTAGGATTAGACCACCTGATAAGATTTGACTTAGTAAATAATTAAGATCAAAACCCTTACCAAATATTGCAAGTAGGACTGTTGTAGTCACTATATATGTAAGTGGGATTCTTATATGAATTACTTTTCTAAATAGTAAGTATCCTGCACCTATAAGTAGGGCTATAGCACTAATCTCACCAATACATCCTGGAATGTGTCCGATAAATAAATCCATTAGGCTGTAAGCTTTTGGATCTGATAATGGTGTTGCTTGAGAAACCATTGATACATCGCTTATAGTTTTTAGAGTTGCAACTCTTTCTGTTGGCACAAAGTTTGTCATTGTATCTGACCAAGAAGCCATTAGAAAGGCTCTTGCTGCAAGAGCTGGGTTTACAATGTTTTGGCCAATTCCGCCGTAGAACATCTTTGCAACGATTATAGCAAACATTGAACCTATCACTATTTGCCAAACTGGTAAGGTAAATGGCACATTGTAGGCTAATAAAATACCTGTTACAACTGCTGATAAATCTTTGATTGTATTTTTTCTTTTTGTTAATTTATTAAAGGCTGCTTCTGATAGAACACAGGCTATTACTGATGCTAGTATTAAAACTAGGGCCCTGTAACCAAAGTAGTAAATTCCGACAGCTCCTGCAGGAATAAGTGCAATAATAACATCAAGCATGTCATTTGCTACTGTCCTTTTACTTCTAAGGTGTGGAGAAGCAGTTACTAATAATTGTTTATTATTTTCCATAATTCCCCCTATTTTCCTGCCTGTCTTATTTGTCTCTTAGCAAATTTGATAGCTTCTACTAAAGGTCTTCTTGCAGGACACACAAATGAGCATGAACCGCATTCTATACAATCAAGAGCGCCCTCTTGGTCTGCTTTTTCAAATCTACCGTCTAGAGCGTGTTTGTGGATGTAGTTTGGTAGCAAGAATACTGGACATACGCTTACACATCTTCCACATCTTATACAAGGATCTGCTTCTTCGATGAAGGCTTCCTTGCTATCTAAAACTAGGATACAGTTAGTAGCTTTTTCCACTGGTTTTGTGAGGTCTGGTTGAGCTATACCACACATTGGTCCACCATTTATAACCTTAGCTACATCATCTGAACCGCCAGCTTCTTCTAGAAGCTCACCAAAGCTTACACCAAGTCTTACCTTCATGTTTGTTGGGTTTTTGACTGATGAGCCTGTAACAGTTAGGATTCTTTCATATAGAGGTTTACCCATGAAAAGCGCTTCATAAATTGCATTTACAGTAGAAATATTTGATACAATTGCTCCTACATCCATTGGAAGTCCACCTGATGGTACTTCCCTATCTAGGATTGCATTTATAAGTCTTTTTTCATCACCTTGTGGATATTTGGTCTTAAGCTTTACTACTTCAATAGTGCCTTCGAATTTGTTAGATTTCGCAAATTCTTCTAGGGCCTTTGTCATTGTTTCGTAAGCCTTTGGTTTATTATCTTCTATGGCTATAAAACCTTTTTTGGCATCCACTGCCTTAAGTAGTTGAATTAAACCCTTTATTATATGTAGGGGATAATTTTTCATTATGTAGTCATCACAGGTGATAAAAGGTTCACACTCTGCACCATTTACAATTACAGTATCTACTGGTTTGTTTGGTGAATATTTAATGTGGGCAGGAAAGGCTGCTCCACCCATACCAACTATTCCAGCTTCCTTAATCTTTGCTACGATCTCTTCCTTGCTTAAGTTTACGTTTTCAGATTCAAGGTAAGTTTTTTCTTGATCAAAGCCTTCAGTGTCAATTATTACTGCCTTGGTATTTTTACCTGAGGCTGATTGTATGTCGACTATGTCTTTTACAATGCCTGCCACTGAGGAATGTATGTTTGCTGAGAAGTTACCAACTGCACTAGCAATCAAATCTCCTACAGCAACTTCATCTTTCTTATTGACAATGCACTTACTAGGTGCGCCTATGTGTTGAGTTAGTGGAATTGTTACAAGCTTTGGAATAGCAGCTGTTTTAAGGCTGCTATTTTCTGTTAGCTCTTTATATTCCGCCATCTGAACACCATGAGCAAATGTCATAGTATTAGTTGCCATCTTTCTCTCCTTTTATTATTTTTTCTCTATACTTCTATTATAGAATAAAATCGAAAATTTCTCAATATTTATCTTACATTTGAGATAATATCTTCTAAAAATGTCATAAAGTTATCAAAGGCTAGCTGTTTTAGATTTGCAAGTCTCTCCTTGCTAGGCAAGCCATTTTTGTAAAACTTCTTGTAGACATCATAGTTTGCATCTATTTTTGTTACATATTGCCTTGTTTCTTCAAATGGTATATCTAAAGGATTTGGATTTGTCGCATCCACTATCCCTTCATTAATCCACTTATCGACATTACCCACCCCACCATTGTAGGCTGCTAGGGCCAAGTCTCTGTTGTTGTAATACCTATAAAGATAATCATAATAGGCAAGACCTAGGTCAAGATTATACTCAACTTCTGAAAGCTTTTCTGGGTGAAATTCCTTATTTGTAAGCTCAGCCGCATGGGAAGCAGTTTGATCAAGAAGTTGCATCAAGCCCTTAGCATCTTGGTGACTTTGCGCATCCTTGTTAAAGTCTGATTCTACCTTTATGATTGATGCTGTTAGAAGTGGGTCTACATTGTATTTTTCTGAATATTCATAGATTTCATCTTGATAATTAATCCTTGTCCTAGATGTCTGATAGGCTATTATGCCATATATTATGACAAATAGAAGCAAGATTGCAAGTAGGATAAAACCTATAAATTTACCTATAGCTTTGAGTGCTTTCATAAAATATTTTCCGTCCTTAAAATTTCTATTATTTTTGCCCTGAGCTCCTCTATAGAACCATCATTGTCTATGATTATTTTACCATCATCCTTAGCATTGATAGATTTTTCTTGAGTGGCTATTTTGCTTTTGGCATAAAGTTCGTTTATCCCATCACGCTCAGTCAACCTTTTAATCTGGATTTCCTCACTTGCCCTTACAAATAAGATAAGGTCAGGGTCAAATTTAGCTTCCATTTGATAAAAAAGAGGTATTTCTACAAAGACATTTTTTTCATCAAGACTTCCTATCTGCCTTTCAATCTCTGCCATAATATTGGGATGGGTAAGCTTATTTAGCCTTGCCATAAGGTCAGGACTCCTAAAAATCATTTTAGCTAGCTTATTTTTATCAAGGTCCTCATTTTCAAAAGCCTTCCTAAAAAATGGATCTTTTTTGATGGCCTCATAATTTGCTTGACCTTTTTCTAATAGCTTTTTATTTACCTGGTCGCTGTCAATAACCACAAAGCCCAATTCCCTAATTATGGAGCTTAGAGCTGACTTTCCCGATCCAATTGTCCCTGTTATTACAATCTTATTTGGACTCATACATACTATCTCCAAAACCTATGTCTACCACAAGCTTTACCTTAAGCTCTGCCGCATCTTCCATGCACTTTTGTAGGATTTCCTTAGCCCTATCCTTATCTTCTAGAGAAGATTCTATAATTATTTCATCGTGGATTTGTAAAATTATCCTTGCATCGAGGCCTTCATCTAAGAGGGTCTGGTGAGTATTTATCATGGCAATTTTGATTATATCTGCCGCAGTGCCTTGGATTGGGGTATTTAGGGCAATCCTTTCACCAAAGCTTCTGACATTAAAGTTTCTTGACGAAATCTCTGGTATATAGCGTCTTCTGTGGAAGAGGGTTTCTATATAGCCTTGATCCTTGGCAAGTTTTACGACATTATCCATATAGGCCTTAATTTGAGGATATGAAGCCTTATATGAATCTATATAATCTTTGGCTTGTTTTCTAGGTATATTTAGGTTTTGAGATAGGCCATAATCGCTTATGCCATAGATTATTCCAAAATTTACTGCCTTTGCTTCAGACCTTTGAAGCTTTGTAACCTTATCAAGGGGTGTATTAAAGACCTCAGATGCGGTCTGGGTGTGGATGTCTATGTTGTGGTTGAAGGCATCTTGCATATTTTTATCATCTGCTAGGCTTGCCAAAATTCTTAGCTCAATTTGTGAATAGTCGGCATCTATTAAAATATTGCCTTCAGCTGCCTTAAAGGCCTTTCTAATGGCCCTTCCTTCGTCAGTTTTAATTGGCAAGTTTTGTAGGTTTGGCTCTTGGCTTGATAATCTACCGGTTGAAGCAATATTTTGCCTAAAGGTTGATCTGATTCTTCCATCTTCATCTATAGCATTTTCTAGGCCTTCGATGTAGGTTGAGCGAAGCTTGTAGGTTTCCCTGTATTTTTCAATCTTTTCAATGATTGGGTGCTTGTCCCTAAGTTTTTCTAGGACTGATTGGTCTGTCGAAAATCCAGTCTTGGTCTTCTTGATAACTGGCAAGTCCAAATCTTTAAAGAGAACTTCTCCAAGCTGCTTGGTGGAGTTTATATTAAACTCGCTTCCTGCGTAGTCATATATGTCTTTGGTTAGGTCTTCTATTTGACTATCAAGTCCTTCTTTTAACTCTTCTAAGACTTCGCTATCTGTAGCAAAGCCAACTATTTCCATAGCTGCAAGGACTCCAGCAAGTTTCTTTTCTATATTGTCATATAGATCTAACATCTGGTATTCTTTGAGATTTTCTAAAAGCTTATCTTTAGAATATTCTATTGCATAGATTATAGATGCCAGGTAGGAATTGAGCTTATCAGACTCAATATCTTCATATTTTTTCTTCTTAGCTCCCTTGCCCAAAAGAGCCTCTTCGTTATCAACCTCAAAATTCGCATAGGACTGGCTTAGTACCTTTAAATCATAAGAGGACCTTGATGGGTCAATTAGATAGTGCATAAGCATCAAATCATCGTAAGGAGCCTTAAGCTTTATGCCTATCTTATCAAGAAGAACTATTTCTTCCTTGATATCAAAACTAGTCTTTCTAATGGATTCATCTGCAAAAATTTCCTTGAAGTTTTTAGTGAATTCATCGTCAGGCTTAATTATAAAGACCTTAGAGTTCTTAGTTTTAATAGCCAGGCTAAAGATTTCTGAATGGATATAATTATCTCCATTATATAAGGATTTGAAGAAAAATTCCTTATCTTCCTTTATAGATCCAATTAAATCTTTAAAATCATCTGTGATTTCATATTTAAATTCAATTTTAGGGGAATTCTTGCCATCAGAATCAAGCTCATCTAAAAACTTATTGAAATTAAGTTTAGCAAACTTCTCCCTAAGGCTTTCCTTGTCAATCTCTCCAAGGGCTAGGTCATCATAGTCAAATTCTACAGGAGCATCTGTGACAATTGTCCCAATTTTCTTGGATAAGTAGGCCATAGCTTCGCCATTTTCGATATTTTCCTTAGTCTTCTTGCCTGTGATATCGTCAATATTTTCATATAGGCCTTCTATAGATCCATATTTTTGGATATATTGGAGGGCACGCTTTTCGCCAATCCCATCCACTCCTGGGATATTATCAGACTTATCACCCATAAGTCCCTTAACATCTATAAGTTGCTTAGGGCTAATGCCATATTCTTCCTTGATTTTTTCGACATTATATTCAACAGTATCTGAAACACCCTTCCTGGTCAAATAGACAATTATTCCATCATCTACTAGTTGGAGGTAGTCCCTATCTCCTGTTATAAGGACTGCTTCATCTCCAGCTTCCTTGGCCATTTTTGCATAGGTTCCAACTATATCATCAGCCTCAAAACCATCTAGGTCTGTATATTTGACTCCCATAGATTCAAGGACATCCTTAAGTATTCCAAACTGGTAGGAAAGCTCGTTTGGAGTCTTATCCCTATTTGCCTTATAATCCTTAAATTCTTCATTTCTAAAAGTTCCACCCGACCTATCAAAGGCAACCAGGACATAGTCAGGCTTATATTTATCAAAGGCGTTCTTATACATGGTCAAAAATCCATAAACACCATTTGTCATAACTCCGTCATTGTTGGTCAAATTTGGAAGAGCAAAAAAGGCCCTATAGATCAAAGATGAACCATCAATTAACATTACAGTTTTTTTCATTATATCTCCTTAACAAAAAATATTTCTATTTTCTGCAACAAATCTTATCTCTACCTTATAGTATAACGTATTTTGGCAAATTTTTAAAGAAAAAAGGAAACATTCTCACAAATGCTTCCCTTTTTAATTAAATCTCATCATATTTCTTTTTTAACTTATCCATGTAGTCAAGGTCGATCCACTCCTCGCTATATCCACATCTAGTGCAAATATACCTAGCAACAGGAACTGCTGACTTAATTGTAAGACCTGTCATAATATTATTTCCAGCCCCATAAGCCCCAGCAGATCCCGGCACAAATAAAATATCACTAGCCCCACACTTTGGGCACTTTCTCGTATTTTTCATAAATTCTCCTTTTTTACATAACAGGGTCAATATAACCAAGCTCCATTGCCTTGTTATAGGCTTCTATAGCATTATTTACTCCTAACTTATCATAAATATTAGCCAGGTGATTGTAAAGAGTTCTCTCGCTGATAAAAAGTTTTTGGGCAATTTTCTTTTTATCAGCACCTTTTACCAGCTCCTTTAAAACTTCTATTTCTCTTTGGGTAAGAGGCTCAATAATCAAAGTCTTCCTAGATGGGCTTTTGCCTTGGTAAACATTTTTAAGTCTTACTAGCATTTCCTCAATTTCGATAGACTTATTTATAAAATCCTTTACTCCCAAGTCAAAAGCCATATCCTTGTAATTGTCTAAGTCATAAGATGTTAAGACTATTATATTTTGTTTGGGATTTTCAGCTAGCAAATCTTTAATTAAATCAAGGCCTGTCTTATCATCTTTTAAATTTATGTCAATTAAGAAAATATCATAGGGATCTTTTTCTGTCATTTTTAAAAACTCTTGGACTTTTGATACATAAGTACATGAAATTTCTTCTTGCTCTTCTAAAAGCATCTTAAGAGACTGACCAAATAATTTATGGTCATCAAGCAAAATAATTTTCATTTCCTTCCACCTCCAAGGAAACTTTAGTTGTAAGTATATCTTTATTTAAGCTATAAGAAATATTTCCTGAATTTGAATCTATCAAAAGTTTAAGAAGCAATACCCCTCTTTTGGATTCCTTAATTTTATTAAAATCAGAAAGGTTTGCACCATCACTTTCCATTTCTATATAAAGATAATTTTCTTTTTTATAAAGTTTGTAAGATAAATACTTGGCATCGGAATGCTTATATACATTATTTATAAGTTCCTTTGATATTATTGCAATCAACCTAATTAATCTTTTATCTTCTGTTAGATCCCTATCGATATATTTGCTAATTTCAATATTTTTATCTGGATATAGACTTCCTACATTATCAAATATAGCTAATAGAGATGTTTCCAAATTCGCTTTTTCAAATAAAGAAGATTGGTAGAATTTCATTATATTTCGTGCTTTTTTCTCAAGTTCCCTTAGAATGTTTTTAGTATATTCTATATCTGGATTTTTTGAAGACAAATAATTTTTACTTGCAAATATATCTTGGATAATATCATCATGGATTATTCTTGCAAATTCATCTCTTTCACTAGCCATATAATCTGAAAGATAATAAAGTTTGAAAGTTTTATCATATGCTAATTCTTTTTCCTTTAAAAATAGGATAAAGAAAAATTCTGTAATAAGGAAAATTATCTGGGTAAAAATATTAATCATTACAGTTCCTATATCAAATAAATAAATCACTGCAAAAATAAAAAATACAAGTCCAATAGTAAATATTTGGGTGGATTTTCTTGATATTGGCAAGATATTTATATATTTTATATTCTCCAAGACCAAATATTTTTTAATAAATAGGCTTGTTGAGATTATGCTTATGAGGGCGAATAGAAACTTATAAGGCAAATCATTTATTAAAATCAAACTTAAGGGTAATAATGATGTGAAAATTACCAAAATAGAAAATCTCTGAGGTATTTTTTTATTTGTAATTTCTGTATATATAAGTCCATACAAGGTGAAAAATAAAATAAGTGAAACTGCATTTAAAATCGGGCCCTCTTTTGCTAACAAATTGTTTTTAAAAAGAAGACCCCAAAATAAAATTATCATTAAATGGATGCTTACAATTTTTTCTAATTTCTTATACATATCTCAATAGTAGCTGACTACAATCCTTTCTTTATTTGTATTTATACCCAAAAATACGCTTAATGATCCTAAAATCAAAAGCTTAGTAAGTAAATAAAACGCCAAGGAATTTGTAAAATTATATACTAGGATCGATAGAGTCATGACTAATAAAGATAGTCCTATCAAGCGAATTTGGAGAGAATTTACTTTATTCATGTTTCTAGTATTAAGAATTACAAAAACTATTATTAGAGTGTAAAGAAAACTTGATAAAAGCAAATTTAAAATAATAATTAAGCTAATTTCAAGTTTTATTAAATTTAATATTAAGCTTGGAAGGACTATAATTAATGTCCCTAAATAGATACTAAACAAATATTTAATTAGAATTTTTTTAATAGAAAGTCCATTCGCAAGTAAAAATTCAAGCTTTTTGCTAATCTTATCTGATACCAAGGTGTTTTTAGCGAGTTCTACTCCAAACATTAGGACAAGTATTAAAATCCCATCAATTTTAACTATATTCATGACCTTATTTATTTCATAACTTCCTCCATCGCTAAAAAACAAAGCCATAAAGGAGCAGATTAGTGCCATAAGAGACATTAATAAAGCATTTTTGTCTAAAAGTTTTCTTAAATCGTTAATGACTAACTTCATGACCATGACCCTTCTTTATTAATTACAGATTCATTGTTCATTTTAGACAAATCTTTTATAGAAAAAACTGCAAAGATTAAGGCTAATCCTATATTTATTCCCAAAATGATATAAATAAGGTTTAGGTTATATTTTTCTATTAATGATAGAATTTTTCCTGAAAATGTGCCTATCATGTAAATTAAAATTGTTGTTCCAAAGAAAACTATATTTTTAAAAAACTTAAAGTTTTTTTGAGATAAAGATATAAGGTTAAAAAATAGTATTTCAAAATATGTCATTCCTATCATTGTCACAAATATCCCCACAATCCACTTAAATTCAATTTTAAAGTCTACTATGACATAAGTTAGGAAAAATAATAAAAATGGAACAATAGAAGATAGTCTCCACATTTCTATTGCATAGGCTTTAATCACATCTTTTATATTAATTCCTGACCCTAGGATAAATTCAATACGTTTATTTAGTTTATCCTTGACTGTAAGATTTACAACCATAGAATTAGACATAAGAATTTCAATTCCAAGCATTAGTACATATAGCATTAATATAATATAATCATTTCCTCTTGAATCAAAGGTCCCATTATATAGTAAAAAAATAAAGCCTAAGGAAATCAAAGTAAATAACAATAAATTTAAAATAAAATCTTTATCTTTAGTTATATAGTATCGACAAGCCCTATTAATATTCATCTTATCATTCATTTCCTACCTTCCTCTATAAATAAATCTTCTAAGCTCTCTCCCTTAATTTCTCCGATATTCTTTGTAAAAAGTAACTCTCCTGATTTTATCATAGAAACCTTATCAGCGACCTTTTCAATTTCAGAAAGATCATGACTTGTAAGAACTATGGTCTTTGCTTCTCTTTTTAATAATTTTATGAGTTTTCTTATCTCAACTCTTGATATTGGATCAACCCCACTAGTTACTTCATCTAAAAATATTATCTCTCTATTCATCATTACAATTATTAACAAAGATAATTTTCTCTTCATACCCTTAGAATATGTAGAAACATTTCTACAAAGATCATTTGTAAGATCTAACAAGTCAGAATATTTTTGATAATAATCTAAACCATAGCCGAAATATAAACCGTATAATTTAATGTTTTCAAGTCCTGTCTTATCTTCATATAAGTAGTCATTTTCAAGTAACATTGCATGACTTCCCTTAAGTCTAACTTGACCACCATATTCTTCATAAAGACCAGTAAGTATCCTAAGTAAAGAAGTCTTACCAGAGCCATTAGGACCAACTAGAGCATGGACCGTATTTTCTTCAATTTCTAAAGAAAAATTATTAAAAAGCTTCTTATTTTCGAAGTTCTTACTCATATTCTTCACTTCTATCATATTCATAAAATCACCTCTTTATTATATTCTAAATAATTAGAGTAAATATTACATGAGTAAAAACTGCAAAGTTTTTTTGGTAAAACCTTATTTATAGACAATAAAAAAATCTATTGAAACTTGTTAGTAACAATAGATTCCTAAATTAATATAAAGTTTATTATTTAAATCACTTATAAAACATAATGGTGCCGGTGGTGGGACTCGAACCCACACGCCCGGTTGGACAACAGATTTTGAGTCTATCTCGTCTGCCAGTTCCGACACACCGGCCTAAATGCTTACTAATTTATTATATCACATTTTAGGCCCAATGTAAATTATATTTTTCTTTTATTTGCTTATATTTTTGACTTTCGTATATTTTTATGGCTAGGATTCCTATACCTATGCCTATTAGTGCTCCTGCTAGGACGTCTGTTGGGAAATGGACGTATAGATAGAGTCTTGAGAAGGCTATTAGGACTGCTAGGATATTTGTGTAGGTTTTTAGGAGTCTTGACTTATTTAGAAGGCTTATTATTGTCGCAAAGGTGAAGGCGTAGGATGTGTGACCTGATGGGAAGGAATTGTCTGATAGCTTGTGGACTAAGAGATCACTAAAGCCTGTCACTTCGTAGGGTCTTGGCCTTGCTACGATATTTTTAACTAAGATATTAACTATTAAAAGATTTAGGATAAAGGCAAGGATCATTATCTTGCCTTGTTTTTTTAAATCCCTTGCTGCCAAAAATATTATTATAAAGCTTATCCAAATAAGTGATAAATTTCCCAAAGATGAGACGGTGACCATAAATTTGTCTATGGGATTGTTTCTCAAACCCTGGATTAAATTTAGGATTCCTATTTCAAAATTTTCCATCATTCTACTCCTGTGTTTGCCGTCTCTAGGGTCATGTCGTAGGCTTGTTTTATCCTTGCTCTTTGGTTCTCATTTACATAATCGTAGTATTTTCCACCATCTAAGAAGTCTTCTGCTAGGTAGGTCTGTACGTTTCTTCCAAAATCATCATAGGTCGTTCCTACCCAAAGTGGGTGGAAGCTTAGGTCTGAGATTTTTTTATCACCGCTATTTAGATCCTTTTGAAGTTCTATTTCTAGAGCTAGGGCTTGTTCTACCCTGATGTCTTTGTTATTTTCCAGGCTTTGGAAGGAGATAAAATTACCTAGAGCGTAGGCTATTAGGCCTTCTCTGCCATCTTCTGCCTTGTAAAGCTCAACTGGCTCTACTACGTGTGGGTGGTTGCCTATTACTAAATCTGCTCCCCATTCTATCATGTTTCTGCCTAGCTTTATCTGAGTATCTACAGGATATGAATGATATTCCACTCCCCAGTGTGGATAGACTATTACAAAGTCGGCTCCCTGGGCCTTGGCCTTTTTGATATCTTCTTTTACCTGGGTCTCGTCTGTTAGGTAGTTTAAATTTTCTACTTCTTCCCTTGGTACTATAAGATTTTCCCTACCATTACAACCATAGGTGTAGGCAAGGATGGCAATTCTTATACCATTTATCTTCTTAGTTAGGATTTTTTCTGACTCATCCCTCATGCTTCCCACATAAGAAAGACCTGCATCTTCTACAGCATCCATGGTTGAAAATACTCCCTCAAGTTCTGTATCCATGGAATGATTGTTGGCAGTTGTAACTACATCAAAGCCAGCATCTTTAATAGCTGTAAGGAAGGATTCTGGTGAATTAAATCTAGGAAAGCCTGCATAAGGCTGGTTCGGATTTGTTGTTGTCTCGTAATTTCCTATTGCTAGGTCTGAATCTTTAATAAAATCAGATACATATTCAAAAGACTTAGAAAAATCATAAGATCCACCACCTCTGTTATAGGCATATTGGATTTGGGCAAGGTGGGCCATTATGTCACCCACCGCCTTGATTTTCACCTTTTTAATATCTTCTTGTTTTTTCTTTGAGCTTTTATCTTTCTCTACCTCTGATTTTTCAGCACTTTTTGAAGCGCCTATTTCTTTTTGAGCTAGCTTTTGTGCCTCTTCTTCTCTTTTCTGATTCTCTTCTACCTTTTCTAGGTTATTTATTAAATCAGCTATATTAGAGTTCTTATCTTCATTTGAATCGTTTTTTGATCCGCATCCTACAAAAACTACCAGGCTTAATAATGTTAAAATAAATGATAAATATTTCTTCTTCATAAACTCTCCTTATATACACTATACTATTTATTACTAGTATTAATCACTTATTATTTGTTGATGAAAGTTATTCTAATTACAATATAATTATAGGGTAGAATAAAGGAGTTTTTATGAGTTTTAGTGATTATTTTGATATGGAGAAAGAAATTATAGATGAAAGTTGTCTTATTTTAAGAATTCCCTTCAAGGAGGATTACTTAAATAATATAGGCGCAATCCATGGTGGGGTTATAATGACTCTTGCTGATAATGCCTCAGGGGATTTAGCCAATTCTTTTGGTATGGTGGCCCCTACTCTTTCAATGACCACTCACTTTTTAAGACCGATTATTGAAAGCAAGTATATTTATGCTAAGGCAGAAATTCTTAAAAAGGGCAAGAGGATTATAACTGTAGATTGTACAGTTTATGGAGATGATGAAAAAATTGTAGCCACGACTAGGACTGAATTTGCTGTGACTAAAAAGAGATAAAAAGGCTAGGCCAATGATAAAGTCTTATCAAAAGGCCTGGCCTTTAATTATACACTGCAATTTTTCCTTTTGCTGAATCTAAAACGCTTATGTCTGTATCAAATATTTCTGTTAAAACATCTGCTTTCATTATTTCATCAACGCTTCCGGATAAGACTAGCTTGCCATCCTTCATGGCTAGTATCCTATCTGAATAGGCTGCTGCAAAGTTTATATCGTGGATTACCAATAAGATTGTCCTGTTAAACTCATCGCAGGCTTTTCTTAGGTATTTCATCATTGATACACTTCTTGCAATATCCAAATTATTTAAAGGTTCATCTAGTAAGACATACTTGGTATCTTGAGCTAAAACCATAGCTACGTAGGCCCTTTGCCTTTGACCGCCTGATAGCTCATCAAGATACCTGTGTTCTAGGCCTTTTAGGTCTAAGAAATCTATATATTGATCGATTATCTCCATATCTTTAACGGTAAGCCTACCCTTTGAATATGGATACCTCCCAAAGGAGATTAGCTGACGTACGGTAAGTTTAGCTGTGAAGTGATTTTCTTGCCTTAGGATGGATAAAATCTTGGCAAGCTCGCCGCTATGACAAGTACAAACATCCATGCCGCCAATATTTATACTTCCTAGGTCCATGTCAAGGAGCCTTCCTATCATAAGAAGAGTTGTAGACTTACCAGCTCCATTTGGGCCTATTATAGAATTTAGGCCGCCTTCTTTTATCTTAAAATTAATAGGACCTATCTTAGTCTCACTTCCATATATTTTTTCTACATTTTTTACTTCAATCATTCGCTCCTCCTTCTAAAGATTACTAACAAGAAGAATAATCCACCTACTAGCTCTATAAGTATTGATACCACTCCATTTGCATTGAAAATATGATTCATTACAAAATATGCAAGAGTGATTATAAAATAGGCAAAGACCAGGGCCATAACTAACAAATATTTATGGTTATAGGACTTGCAAAACTCATAGGTTAAACTTACCACCAAAAAGCCAAAGAAATTCATTGGCCCAATTAGGGCTGTTGACACACTCATGAGGATTGATACTACTATCAAGGCTAGTATTGTTGACTTTTTATAATCAAGGCCTAAATTAGTTGAAACCGCCTCTCCTAGGCTTAAAACATCAAGCTTCTTAGCATTGGCAAAAATTATAAAAGCTACAATAAATACGATTATAGCTGAAACTAAAAAATATGATGAATCAGCATTATTTACGGAAGCAAAGAGCTTAGCTTGAAGAACATCAAACTCAGATGGGCTTAAGAGCCTTCTCATAAAAGCTGAAATAGACCTTAGGCCTTGGCCTAAAATAATTCCTACTAAGAGCAGAAAGTCAATATTTCTCTTAGAGCTTAAGATGCTTGAAAATAAGGCCACACTCACTATTACCATTATAAGTATCTGACTTATGTAGTAGGTCATACCTGTCATGGCTGTAAAAGCTGTAACTCCTAAAAAGTACATAGTAGAAGTATTTATTGTTGAGTAAATAGCCTCAAAGCCAAGAAGTGATGGAGTTATGATTTTATTATTGGTAACAGATTGAAAAATCAAGGTCGCTAAAGCTTGGCAAGTTGCTGCTATAAGCATAGCAATTATTGAATTTTGTCTTCTTTTTACAACTGGCAAAAATGATGGAGAATCAATTGGCACCGGGTTATTGTAAGTTAGCAGTCCATAAATGTTCAAAAGTGTAAGGCAAATTAAAAAAGCTAAGATAAGGAAATATCTTGTTTTATCCTTGCTTTGTCTAAAAGATATTTGATTCATATTTAACTACCAACTTTCTTTCTAAACAAGAGGATTAAAAATGAAATAGAACCCAAACTTCCCAGGATAAGGGAAACTGGTACTTCAAATGGTGCGATTATTGTCCTAGATATGAGATCTGCTATGATTATAACAAGCATGGAAATCAGGGCAATATATGGCAAATTCTCCCTAAGATTATCTCCCCTATAAATTGATACCAAGTTTGGAATTATTATCCCAAGGAAGGGAACATTTCCAACTACACTTGCCACAAGACCAGTAGCTAGGGATATTAAAACATTTCCAACAAGGATTATCCTCTTATAATTAAGGCCTAGATTGGTTGATACTGCCTCTCCAAGGCCTGCTAGGGTTAACTTGTCAGCATAAATGTAAATAATAACCGATATTATTATAATAAGGTATAAGTATTCATATCTACCCTTTTGCATTGGTGCAAAAGATCCAGCAAACCAGACTTCAAGAGATTGCATCATATCAAATTCTAGAGCTACAAAGGTTGAAATTGCAGATACAACCGCCCCCATCATAATGCCTATTATCGGAACGAACAATGACGATTTGAACTTAATATTTCTTAAAAGGAGAAAGAATACCATCGATCCGATAAAGGCAAATATGATTGAAAAGCTTGTTCTTATAAAAAGACTAGCTGAAGGGACTAAAATATAGGCAAGGATAAGGCCAAGGCCCGCCCACTCTATAGTGCCTGTTGTAGTTGGCTCTACTAGCTTGTTTTGACTTATAAGCTGCATAACTACTCCTGCCATACTCATGGCAAGGCCTGTTAGCATAAGGCTAAGGGTCCTTGGTATCCTTGTTATAAATATCATCTTCCACCCTTCAGGGTTTTCCCTAATATTATAGGCCCCTGTAAAAATGGATAAAATTGCCAGTCCAAAAACCAAAAGTAAGAGAAAAATTAAATTCTTATCTATTAATTTTTTATGACTAGTTTTTTGACTTTTCATACTTATTTAGAAAATAATTCCTTAAGGCCTTCAAATATTTTTATGAAAGTTTGAGGAGATTCGTTTGTGTAGGTATCAGCAGGTGCATAGTATACCTTAGAATTTTTAATAGCATCTGTTGATTTTAAAGCCTCGCTTCCTTCTATAACATCCTTAGCAGGGGTTGATTCTTCACCTTCCTTAGTAACAGCAGCATCCCTATCTAGGACTAAGAGGTAAGCTGGGTTAGACTGAGCGATAGCCTCTACAGATATGTCATCTCCCTTGTGGTCTGTTGATGAATTTTCTACTTCTATAGCAGGTTTTAGGCCGAGAATTTCATATAGTGGACCCCAAACCCTACCAAAACCTGGAGCAGAGTATCCGATTTCTCCACCACTTACTACTACAGACATTACAGTGCCTTCCTTGTAGGCTTCCTTAGCTTCTGCTATAGATTTGTCTAGTTTTTCTATAAGGGCCTTTGCTTCATCTTCCTTATCAAATATTTTACCAAGGGATTCTAGAGAATCTTTAAGTCCATTAACTAAATTTTCGCCAGGATTTGCCGCCTTATCACTCACATCCCAGTTTAGATCGATAACATCAGCATTTGGGCAAAGCTTTTTAAGCTCTTCTGTATATTTACCAAATCTTTGGCCAACTATAATTAAATCTGGGTCAGCTGCAGCAATTACTTCAAGATTTGGCTCTTTGTGGTTTCCAATATCTTGGATTTCATCGTTTTTAACAAAGCCACTTGTAGCTGGCATAATTGGTTTTGGAGCAGCTACTGGTGTAATTCCCCATTCTTCAAGTGTTTCAAATGTTCTATTGTCAAGAGCTACTACCTTTTTAGGGTTTTTCTTTACTTCGACTTCGCCAGTCAAATCTTTTATTTTAACTGTAGCAGAATCTGAAGCTGTATCTTTAGCTTCTTCTTTGTTCTCATCCTTAGCAGCTTCTTCTGGCTGAGCTTGTTGTTCAGTTTGAGCTGCTTCTTCCTTTGGAGCTTCTTTCTCAGCTCCATTTCCACATGCCGAAAGGCTAATTGATGCTAATAGCATCGCAATAAGTAATTTGTTTTTCATTATATCTCCTTATGAAATTGATTATTGATATCATAATCTTAGCATAAGAAAATTTTAAAGTCAAATATATTTTGAAAATGATTCTTATTCGCATTATAAAATAGCTTTTATAATCTAAAATTATTAGTATAGTCATCTTAGGATTTATTATGAGAAAGATTTTATTTATTATTAACTCAAAGGCAGGTAAAACTGAATTTGACATAAAAAAAGAAGATATAGAAAATACCTTTAGGAGGGTCAAAAGGCTATCAGAAATTGAGGTTGTTAACACAAGATACAAGAACCACACCAAATATCTAATAGATGCCTTTGATAGCCTTGATTATGAGGAGAAAGTTGTCATAATTTGCGGTGGGGATGGGTCTCTTAATGAGCTAGTAAATGTAGCCTATGGCAAGAATATAGCTATCGGCCTTATTCCAATGGGTACTGGCAATGATTTTGCAAAAAATTTTGATTATGATTCCTTTAAGCTCACTGACCTCTTAGATTTTAGGATTAAGCCAATAGATTTGATTAAAGTGAATGACTTTTATTCCATAAATGTAACAAGCATTGGCTTTGATACCCAGGTTTTGGAAAAAGCTTATGAATATTTGGACAAGAAGCCAAAACTAGGAAAGAAAGCCTACCTAAAAGCTACACTTGCAAGTCTTATAGATCTAAACTACGAGAACTTAAGCTTTAAATTAAAATTAAAAGACGGTTCACATTTTGAAATATCTGGTGAGTATTTAATTTCTGCCCTATGCAATGGATCCTATTATGGTTCAGGTTTTAACCCTGCTCCTGAGGCTAAAATAGATGATGGTTACTTAAACCTTATCTTAGCTGATAAAATACCACTTCCAAAGCTTCCTAGCATGATTTTAAAGTATAAAAAAGGTCGCCACCAAGCTAGTAAATATCTCAGGGAAATTGAGGTTACAAAAGGTAAAATCATTTCTCCTAAGGAATTTATTGCCAATGCCGATGGCGAAATTTTTAGGGCCAAGGAAATTGACTTTGAAGTCCTACCAAAGGCCATTAATTGGGTTTATTTTAATTAAAAAAGCTTATCATCTCAAATTGAGATTGATAAGCTTTTTATTATTTAGCCTTTTTGCTTCTTAAAATATATATAAGTATAAGAATTATAAAGCCAAGACCTAAAAGCCAATACAAATTAGGCTCAAAACTAGATTTTGTTTTGAAATCTTCTGGCAGGCTTGATTCTTTGGAAAGTATTACCGTTCCCCCATTATCTCTTGAAGGAATTTTTAAGGTCACTTTATTTCCGCTTAGCTTAACTTTTTTCTGATTGTAAAGGTCGTATAAGTTTTCATCAGATTTTAGGTCAAAGCTAATAGTTTTTTCCTCATCACTAGTATTTAAGCCGATAATTAACTCACTATCTCCTAGGCTCCTAGCAAAAACAGATACAGTATCATCCATGTATAGGCTTTTCCTATCGCCTCTTGCAAAAATTTCTGGATAAGCCTTCCTTATTGCAATTAATTTCTGATAGTGATCTAGGATTGGGTTATTTTCTGTCTTTGACCAGTCAAAATCATACCTATTTTCGCTAAATACTCCCTTGTCAAAATTGTCCTTTTTGCCTGATTGGCCAATTTCTTCACCATAATATATGACAGGTTGGCCCTTGGCTGTAAGTTGTAAGGATGAAGCTACTAAAAATTTGCCTACATCCCCACCTAGTCTTACTTTTAAAAACCCATCTTCATCGTGGGATGATAAGAATTGGCCCATTTGCCTATCTTGGCTTATCTCTGAATTTCTTTTTGCAAGTCTATTTTCTGTTTCAGAAATTTTGCCACGGACAAAATCTTTTGATAGGTCTTTAAATTCAAAGTCTAAGAGGGAATCCATCATACTTGGGTCTAGATAGCCTCCATCCTTTAAAATAGAAGCCCCAAAATTTTCCCCTATCATTTTTATATCTGGCTTAGCTTTACGAGCCTCAGTCTTGAAGTCTTTCATGGTATCTTTATCAACATGCTTAACTGTATCGACCCTAAAATAGTCGATTCCATTTCCCTTAGCGGTCTTTATATTTTTAAGCCAATCTACTTGCCAGGCAATTATCTTATCTCTAACGCTCTTATCTTCTGTTTTAAAATCTGGCAGACCAGCAAGTTCTGTTTCTATATCACCAGCCCCGCTTTTTTCCCTGTGCATACCAGTAAATGGCCCTTGGTTTTTAGTTCCATAACCTGAATGATTGATTACTACATCTACCATTAGCTTTATACCATTATCATGGAGGGCATCGATTAAGTTTTTAAAATCATCTTCACTACCCAAATGTGGGTCAAGCTTGGTAAAATCTTCTGCCCAATAGCCGTGGTAAGCAAATTGCTTGCCACCCCTATCTGCCATCATGTTTGAATCGATATTTTTTACAATCGGTGTGATCCACAAGGTCGTAATTCCAAGATCTTTTAGATAGGGAATTTTTTCTATTATTCCTTTAAAATCACCACCATGATAGGCTTCTAAGTGCTCTTTATCAAAGGACCCTTCTACATTAGCTGGATTGTTATTAGATTCATCTCCATCAAAAAACCTATCGGTCATTATCATATAGATAATTTCTTCATCCCAGTCTGAATTTTTCTTATTTTCTTCTGCAAAAGACTTAGGTGCTAATATTAAAATTAAGGCTAAAAATATACTCAATAGCCTAAAAAATATTTTTTTCACTGCCCCTCCTAGAATGAAATATGATATCTTATTGCAATGAAGCATAGGATAATTGCAAGTGGAACATATAAAAATCTTCCAAGATTGTACCAAATATTTCCATATTTATTTGGATAATTTTTGTTTACTTCTGCCAAAAGTTCATCTTTTTTGATTACCCAAAACCATGTTATGGCTCCAATTATCCCGCTTATTGGCAGGATGTATATTGTTATGACATCCATCCATGGACCCCATTTGCTTATTGGATGGAGGAAGATTCCTCCTAAGTAGATTATTACTATCAAAGCAATTAGGACTAGGTTTCTCTTTAATTTTGGAAAGGAGAAGACAATCGCCTCTGCCACTGTTTCTATCATTGACTGGATAGAAGAAATTCCTGCAAAGACTATAGCCACAAATAAAATTAAGGCAAAGATTCTGCCAAGAGGCATCTGTCTTAGGGCTTCAGGTAATACTATAAATAAAAGCTTTGGACCTGCTTCTGGTGAAAGTCCATAGGCAAAGGATGCTGGTATCATAACAAAAGCACTTAGCATAGCAGCTAGGGTATCAAAAGCTGATGTAGTTGTTGATGCTTTTACTACATCTTCCCTATCTGGAAGATATGATCCATAAACAACCATTACAGTTCCAACAAGGGATAGGGAAAAGAAAGCTTGACCCATTGCTGCCACCCAGGTTTTAACTTCAAAAAGCTTTGCCTTATCCAAAGTAAATATAAACTTATAACCATCGCTTGCCCCATCAAGGAAGGCCACCCTAAGAACCAAAACTAAAAATAAAACAAAGAATAATGGCATCATCAACTTGTTAGTCTTCTCTATTCCCTTTGTCTCATAAGCTAGAGTGAAATAAACCATTATTAATAGAATCAAGTGGACACCTACAAGTCTAAAGTCACTTGTAGATATGCTTTCAAACCAGGCCTGGCTATCTGTAGCGAAAAGATTGCCGCTAATTGTATCTATAAGGGCCTTTAGGACATAGGTTATTACTACCGCATAACCTACTGCAAGGAGGGTTACACCAATCATTGGTAACCATCTGATGATTTTACCAAAGCCTTCCATATTTCTTTCCTTGAAGGCTTCTTTGTAAACAACCATTGGCCCTGACTTATATTTTCTTCCTATAGCATTTTCTGCTGCGAGGCCTACCCTACCAAATAAAAATATGAATATCAAATAAGGTATTAAAAATGCTAGGCCACCATTTGCTCCAAGTTGATAGGGAAAGGCCCAAACATTGGCAAGGCCTACAGCAGAGCCCACGCAGGCCATGACAAAGCCCCAGGAATTTGTAAATTCGTTTCTTTTTTCCATAATCACTCCATAATTTTTAAAAAAAGTGCCGACAAAGCGGCACCTTTCATATTAATATATTTTTGCTCCAGCTGGTATTGATGGGTCAAGCATTATAAGATTTAATAATTCCTCGCCATCGTATTCACATACTGCTGATAAAAGCATACCACAAGACTCCTCACCCATCATTTTTCTAGGTGGAAGGTTGGTTATAGCAAGTAGGGTCTTGCCTACTAATTCTTCTGCGCTATAGTTATTTTTAATTCCTGATAGGGATTACCCTATCTTCACCCGTTCCATCATTTAGGGTGAATTTTAGAAGTTTTTTAGACTTTGGAACTTCTTCACAAGACTTAACCTTTACAACCCTAAAGTCTGATTTAGAAAATGTTTCAAAATCAACATCTTCTTCAAATAATGGCTCAACTTTTACCTTTGATAGGTCAAGTTTAATCTTAGGAGCTTCTTGGCTTGTTTTATTTTCTGACTTTTCAAGACCAAGTGGCTTCATTGTTGGGAAAATCCCCTCTACCTTAGATAATTGTCTAAATCTCTATAAAAGTCTATTTTATGGTACTTCTCCATTTACGACAATTTGCTAACTCTCTATAAGTGCCTATAGATTTCTAGCAAATTGTCGTAAATTTGTCGTAAGCTGTCGTAAATTCTAAAATATAAATTTCATTGCTTTTTCAAATTCTCCCATCTGTTCTATCTTAAAGTCCTCTGTAGCATCTACATATATATCCATTGTTGTACTAATATCAGAATGACCTAGAATAGACTGCATTGCTTTTGTATTTATATTTTGTTCATTAAGCCTTGTAGTAAAGGTGTGTCTGAAAATGTGATTGCTTAAATGTGGAACTAATAGAATATCATTAGAGTTCGATTTATTTTTATCCATTATACTTAAATTACAATCTCTAACAATTCTTCTTAAAGCTTTATTAAGTGTTCCATTATTGTGAACCTTTCCGAATCTATTTAAAAATACAAAGTCTTTAAATCCATCGATTGAATCACAACATTCGATTCCAAAAGTTTTTTGTAACTCTCTTTCCATAAGAAAAGCATCTTTTACTTTTTGAACCATAGGAATACTTCGCTTACCTGATTCTGTCTTCGGTGTATTAATAGCATATCTATTGTTTAATCCTTTACCTTTACTATAATATACCAAAGTCCTATTTACATTTATAAGACCATTATCAAAATCTAGATCGTCCCATTGCAATCCTGTGACTTCTCCAACTCTCATGCCTGTCCAAAGCATAACAATGAATATTGGATACCATTTTTTATATTCATCACTATTAGATAAATATTCTTCAAATAGCACCTGTTCTTCTATTGTCATGGCTTTATTCTTCGGAGATTCATTTCGATAAGCTACTTTCAGTTCCTTTAAAGCATTGTCAGACGGATTAAACCTTATATATTCGTCATCCACTGCTAATTCTAAAACCTGATGTAAGACAGTATGAACACAATCTATGGTAGAAACCATCAATCCCTGATCTTCCTTTAATCTGTTATAAAAACTTCTAACATCAGATCTTTTAATATCAGATAGTTTAATGCGACCAAAAGTCGGTTCTACAAATTGTTGATACATATAGATGTAATTTTTAAAGGTATTATCCTTTAAACCTCTTTTTACCTTTGTCCATAGCTTAAAAGTATCATTTACAGACAAGCTACTTCCTTCGTTGTTGATTCCATCTATAGTATTGCGTAAAATATCTAATTCTTTTTCTCTTAATTCTTTTAGAGTTTTCGCATAGATAGATTTTCTACGACCTATTTTGTCTTGCCACTTAAATTCATAAGTGCCATTTGACCTTTGATATTCACCGTCTTTTAAAACAACCCCTTTACTATCTTTGCGTCTTTTTACCATAAAAATTCTCCTTTTTTGATAAAAGACACGCTATAATTATTATACCGCATTAAGCGTGTTTTATATATAGTTTTAGATTAAATAGAGAACTGTCTATTTAAATATTCTTCCATTAACTTTTTCTTAATAAGACGCTTACTACCATTAAATAATACAAAATCGCAATCATCTTCATCCGTTAATTGTCTAACTTTATCTTGACCAATATTAAAATATTCAGATGCTTCTTTTAATGTTAGAAATGCTTTCTCAGAAACACGAACACCTTTTATATTTTCGTTAATCATAAATCCTCCAAATAATATATTTAAAATATTTATTTTAATATTTTTAAAGTTTTTTGACATTGACAAGTGCCTTGGATTAGCAACATAGGAATCTCACCTCCGCCTCTGTTCAGGATGAGCCGGCTTCAACCTTAGAAGTATCATTATCCTCATTTTCTCCATAGCGAATAGGGTATCCCTCCCTATATTCAAACTCTTACTTATCGCTCCCTTTCTTCTTCCCTTGCTTTTAGCTTAGCAGTACTTGTTTTGCCGAATTATTCGGCAGAAAGATCTTGGCGGATAGGTTATTACGCTCCAAAAATGATTAATGTCTTGTCTTGGTCTATTCAATTGTTAAGGTTCAAAGATTGTTTAGATTTCTTTTAAAATAGAGAGAGGACAAAATTCCCCTCACTTTATAAAGGAAAATTTGCCCTCTTTGGTAACCAGAAATTATATTTCTTCTATAAATTTCTTTAGTTTTTCTAAAATCTTATCTCGTCTTTTTATTAAAGCAGGATGAGATATATTTTGAGCCTTTGCTACTGCACGAAGTGTTTCATCATTGAAATATAATCTTTCAATTATTTCCCGTTCATCTTTATTTAACTTTGACATTGCATTTCTTAGTGCTTCAATCATCATTTGTGTAGCTACAACTTTTTCAACATCAACATTTTTATCTTCTAGATTATCTTCGAAATTCCCATCATGATTTAGGGACGAAAAAAAGAGCAAGTGGTTTTTCTTGTCCACCTGCTCTAAATACTTTTCGTGTTCTCTTTCTTGCCAGTAGACTTTGTATATCTGTTCGCTTACTTTGATTTTTTGCCCACCAACATAAAGGTAATATTCTTTTGTCATTTATGTTTCCTCCATTCTTTTTTTGTCTTTATGTTTTCAGACAAAAAAAGGAGGACTCCTGCTCTTGGGCATGGTTAGTCCTCTAAAATGAACGAAACTATTTTTAATATAGATTCTTTTTGGATTTGCTATATTATTTTTAACAGATATATTATATAAATATCGTCTTTCGATGTTTAAGTCTATTTTCTCCTTGTTTTAATATATGATAAGTTGAAATATTACATTTGCTCAATAAATTCAAATATTTTTTCTTCATTATTAAATAAGACAAACCTATCATAATTATTTTTATCTAGAGTTAAAGCAGAATTACAACACTTAAAAAGAAATTCCAAATCATGAGTTATAATAACTATTGAAATCTTTTTAGAATACTCATTTATAAGCTTAGCCATGATTTCCATATTCTTATAATCAAGTCCTGATGTTGGTTCATCTAATATGATTACTCGTCTATTTGATAGAAAAGCAGTAATTACAGCTAGCCTTTGTTTCTGACCTCCTGATAATTTTTGAGGATGTGATGTTCTTTTATCCCAGAGATTTATTTCCTTTAAAAGTTTTTTTATTTCTTCTTTATCAGATGATATAGACAGGAGTTCATTTTCAACTGTATCTAAAAATATTTGTGAATCTACATCCTGCTGAACTAGGTAAGAATTTTTTAGTCTTTCTTTTTCTCGTACACCTATACTTGTATCTTGATTTTTTCCAACAAGTCCAGTTATTATTCTTGATAGAGATGTCTTACCCGATCCATTTTTCCCAAGTATTCCTAAAACTTCTCCCTTCTTTAAATCAAAAGAAATGTTTTCTAAAATGCTTTTCTTACCAACACTTACATATATATTATTAAAAAATTCTACAGAATCTTTTTCAAAAAAATTTCTTTCAGTTTTTAAGTTTCTTTCTTCTAAAGTCCTAAGTCCTAATTCTTTGGCTAGATTATTATTAAAATTTTCTCTTGTAAAAATTTCATTGATTGTTGCACCTTTCATAAACACAATTCTATCAAATAAGTTTTTTAGATAATAAAGTCTATGCTCGGCTAATATTATGGTTTTACCCATAGATTTTAATTCTTTTAAAATCTCTTTAAAGCTTTCAATAGAATCATAATCTAGAGAAGAGGATGGTTCATCAAAAAATAAAATTTTACTATCTTGAATAAGAGCTGAAGCAATAGCTACTCTCTGTCTTTCTCCTCCTGATAGTGAAAAAATAGATTTATCAAGCAGTTTTTCTATTTTAAGCAATTTACTTATAGACTCTATCTTTTCTATAATCAAATCTCTTTTAATTCCCAAGTTTTCTGCCCCTAAGGCAATTTCATCATAAACATTTGTACAAAAAAACTGATCTTTGGGATTTTGAAAAACAATGGATACAATTTTTGAAAGTTCTCCTTTTTTATATTCATTTATATCTCTTCCTAAAATTTCAACCTCTCCATCTAATTTTCCTTCATAAAAGCTTGGAAAAAGACCCGTAATTATTCTTATTAGTGTGCTCTTCCCACAACCAGAATTGCCTGTTAATACAATAAACTCTCCATCTTTGATATTAAATTTAATATTTTTTAAATTCTCATTTTCTCCATAAGAAAAAGATTTAATATTAACACTAATCACATTTTCCATAAACTTGCTCCTAGCATAAAAACTGTGCTAATCCACATAAAATAATCAAATTTTGAAAATTGCAAATTATATATGGATGTTTTTTTACAATCTATTTCAATCCCCTTTAAAATAATTGAACAGGTTAATACATCGCTTATTTCAAGACATTTATAAAGTAAAGGCACAAAATAAAGCTCAAAAGTCTTTATTGGGTGAAATATACTAGTCTTAAATCCTCTTATCTTTTGTCCATCTTTTATTTCTTGGAGTCTTATTTTTATTTCAGGTATAAACCTAAAGAATAAAGCAATAGGAAGTCCAAAGCTTGTAGGCATTCCTCTATTAGTAAAAGAAGCTACAATAAAAGATGCCGAATATAGACTCATGACTCTTGCCATAATAAATATAGGAGCGTAAAGAAATATAATTCTAAGCATGAGATATATCGAGCCAATAAAGACACCACCCAAATAATTTTCTAAAATCCTTATTAAAATAAAAATTACAATCAAAAATAAAGTAAATTTAAAACTTAACTTTAGTGAATAAATGGATAATGATAATAAGCTTAATAGTAGACATGTAATATAAAAAGCTTCATCTCCTATTGTGAGTATTATAGAAAAGATTATAATTAGCCCAATTATAGTAATTGGGCTAATTACTTCCTTTTTCTCTTTTTTACTTTTAACCAAGAACACTTTTTTTATTCCTACCAGCAAAAAACTTATTATAGATATATGATCCAAATTTTGCACCAATGATTGATGCAATTATGGAAATAACAAAACAAATTCCAATATTTGCAGGTGTGTAAAAGTTTCTTAAAAAGTCAAAGTAGTCCGCTCCCATCATTTCAAGCATCGCCTTAGATTTTGAAAAGAAAAACACAATTATCATAGGATGAAGTGAATATACAAACATACCCGCTCCAAAAGCAAGACCAACCTTACTATTGCCTCTATCATAATTTTCACTACTTCCCACTACAAGTTCAGCTAATATTCCAGCAATGGTATTTATAATTATAATAGGCCACATCCCCATAAGAGTGTAGAATAGTCCTATCAAAAAGAAATATAAAAATGCGGTCCCCCTCACCTTTACACTCCTTGCCAAAATTACAAATACTGGTGCTACTACAATCGTAGCAAAGGCACAAGACAAATATAAACTAGGCATTACACCTAAAGCTCCTGTAGCATAACCAAGTCCCATTGTTAACACAAATCCTATAACTGAAAAAACAGCAATTTTTACAATATTTTTTAAATTCATCTTCTCCTCCTTATTTAATTTTCCAATTTTCAGCTTTTTCTCTGATTTTAATGAAATCAGAATATATACCTTCTTCTTTAATTAATTCATCATGTTCACCTTTTTGAACAATTTGACCCTTTTCTAAGACGATGATTTGATCAGCGTTTTTTATGGTATTTAATTTATGGGCTATCATAATCACCGTCTTCTCTTTCATTAATGAGTTAATCGCAATTTGTAATTTGTCCTCATTTTCTGGATCAACATTTGCAGTTGCCTCATCTAAAATTATAATTGGTGCATCTTTAATAATTGCTCTTGCTATTGATATTCTTTGTTTCTCACCTCCCGAAAGATTAGCACCCCCTTCTCCTATTACTGTGTCATATCCCTTTGGCAAAGCCATAATAAAATCATGACACGCAGCTTTTTTTGCAGCATTTATGACTTCCTCATGACTTGCATTAGGATTTCCAAATTTTATATTGTTTTCAATAGTATCATTAAATAGATATACTGATTGAAAGACTATGGAGATATTATCCATCAATTCTTCTAAACTAATATCTTTTATATTTACTCCACCTATTGTAATATCTCCACTATCTACATCCCAAAATCTAGCAATGAGCTTTGATAGGGTTGTTTTCCCAGCTCCTGATGGTCCTATAAATGCCACAGTAGTTTTTTCAGGAATTTTAAAAGATACCTTATCGATTATTTTTTTATTTCCATAGGAAAAAGAAACATTATTAAATTCAATATTTCTTTTACTTGTTAACTTTAGACCAGACTTCGATTTCATCTCACTAAGCGACATAATATCATCAACTTTATCAATATAACTTGCTACTATTCTTAGCTCTGACATTGAAGATCCTGCCTCCTGAATCTGAGAAAATATCATATAAGACATAATCAATGTCATCAAAGAGTTTGTTAAATTCATAGTTTGATCAAAATAAAATCTAATAGCCAAATACATCAATATAAATGATGCAATATTTAAAATTAGAGAAGAAAAAATTGTAAAAGGAGTAAATCTTCTCTCTACTTCTAAATTAGTTTTTTTACTCTCAAAAATAGCATCTCTTGTGTTTTTATCTCCCTTACCTGTTAAATTAAATGATTTAATAACAGGCATGGCTTGTATATGTTCTAAAACTCTATCAGATAAATTAATTTGGGCATTGGCTCTTTTGGGAGCAACTTTAGCTGAAACTTTTTGCATTCTATCACTAACATAAAGGTATATTAATGTTGCTATTGCAACTACAATCCCAATTCTAATATCAAAAATAAAAACCATGATAGTAAAAACAAAGGCTGTTAAAAATCCAGTAAGCATGGTTATGAGAATTGAAGGAACAGTGTTTTCTGTTTCGCTTAGCCCTGTTGTTAATATCCCTGAAATATTTTCCATTTTTGAATTATTTAGTAAACCCATTGGAATTTTTTTCAACTTATCTGTCATTTTAATTCTTGCATTTGCAACCATAAAATAACCTGCATGAGTTTGTCTTAACTGTGCGTAATAATTTGTTATCATTCGTCCAAATATAGATGCAAGAATAATAGCAAAAGACATTAAGGATGTTCTTAATTTTTCTCCATTATTTACAATACTTAACAAAATAAAATAAACGGCTCCCATTTGCAAAACATAAAAGAATGCATGAATTACTGATATAACTAAAGATTTATTTAAGTTTGACTTCTCCTTAGCTGAAAACCTCCAAATTTTACTTAAGGTTTCTAACATATTAATCCTCCTTTCCTATACTTGTTTTCCAAAGCTTCTTATAAGTCTCTGAAGAATTTAGAAGATCTTCATGCTTACCAGAGTCTTCAATTTTTCCATTATTTACTACAAAAATCTTATCCGAATCTTTTATTGTATATAATCTGTGTGCAATCACGATTACAGTTTTATTTTTAATTAATTCATTTAAAGAATTTTGAATTAAATATTCATTTTCTGGATCCATATAGGCCGTTGCTTCATCAAATATAACTATAGGGGCGTTTTTTAGCATTGCTCTAGCTATAACGATTCGCTGCCTTTCGCCTCCAGAAAGACTTTCTCCCTGTTTTCCAACCCTAGTTTCATATGCATTTTCCAAATGAGATATAAATTCATGACAGCCAGCTTTTTTTGATATCTCCTCAACTTCTTTATCGCTCGCCTTAGGGTCACCCATTCTTATATTTTCCCTTATAGTATCATCAAATAAAAAGTTGTCTTGGGACACAAAAGAAACCTGATCATAAAGTTCTTCTAAAGGAATGTTTTCATAAGGAATATCGCCCATCTTAATCACACCCTTCTTTACATCCCAAAATCCTGCAATTAATTTTGCAATAGTAGATTTTCCACCACCTGACAAACCTACAAAAGCATTTTTAGTTCCTTCTTTTATTTGTAAGGAAATATCTGATAAAATTTCTTGACCATCTTCGTACTCGAAACTCACATTATTAAGCTCTATATCATGATTTTTAATAACAATTTTTTCTTCACTGTGAATTTGCTCAGTCGCATTAAGAACAGACTCCACATTTTCTACTAAAGTGCCTACTTGAGCTCCTATAGTTGTAAATCTCATCATAGTATTTAGTAATCCTTGTAAGGAAAAGGATAAAATTATGGAAAGTAGATATCCTGTTAAGGATAAAGATCCATTCTTATAAAAGATATATCCCAATGGAAGTATAGCTAGAAGAGTAGTTGGGGTGATTGCTTTTGACATTGACATTCCAAATTGAGTTTTTGTCATCCAGTCATAATAATATTTAGCATTAGCATAAACTTTGTCGGTGATTTTTTTATAAGTTTTATCCGTCTGATTATATGACCTTATCACTTCTAACCCATTTACGTATTCTACAAGAGAAGAATTCATTTCTCCTCCGATTTTCATCGCACCAGCAAAATTATCTCCATAAGATTTAAAAACACTTGCCATAAAAAACATACCTATTGGAAATGATACGAGGGATAAGAGTCCCATTCTCCAGTCTACAAACAAAAGATATAAAAATACAAAAACAGGACCTAGTAAATTTGCTGTCATTTCAGGGAACATGTGAGCAAGTGGACTCTCCATACTTTCTACCTGATCAACTATTTTTTGCTTAAAAGCTCCACTTGGAGTTTCGCTTATTGTTCCAAGAGAAAGTTTAGGAAGTTTCTCTATCATTTTTATCCTAATATCAGCAAGTATAGAAAAAGTAGCCTTGTGGGAAATAGATAGAGACCATGCATATAATAAAGTTTTTAAAGCATAACCTAGTAGTCCAGTTAAACACCATAAGATATAGTAATTTTTATCAGTATCATTTGATATAAGTCCTTCAGCAATTTTTCCTCCACTTATAAAGGGAAGTATTCCAAAAATAACTCCAAGACTTGCGAGTAGCACTGACAGATTTAAACTTGACCTATGATTGTTCGCCAATTTCATTAGTTTTTTAAATTGATTTTCTTTTTTCAAAAATTCCACCTCCATAAAAAGATAACTTAGTTATCATATTTTTAAAAAAATTAAGGATTATAATCCCCTAATCTTTTTCCAACCATCATTAAAAAATCCCGCTATAATCTTTGCATTATGAACTGCTTCTTCCTTACTATTAGAATGTACTACTAATTCTGATAGTGCATAAATGTAAGCATGGTTTATAAGATGTAGTCCCTCATCAGTAATAACGCTCATATATCCATTCTTATAAATTAGATTTAAAATTTTTTTATGATTTTCATCTTCAAATCCTATAATTTCATCAATAAAGTTCTCGTATTTTGTACCATATGAAGAAAAAATCAAAAGCTCAAAAATATCTTTATTATCATAAAAGAAAGATACGGACTTTACAGATGCTTCTTCTTTCATTTTCAGTATTTCTAATAACTTATTTTTACTTAACTCTTCATCAGATTCATAAGTTTTAAGACTTTTGTCTTCATAATTTTTATAAATATCAAGAATCTGACTTGCAAAAGGTTCTACCAAATTTGTAAACAAATTTTCCTTATCATCAAAATGACGGTAAAAAGCTCCTGTAGTTACCCCAGCTTCTTTGCAAATCTTTCTTAAGTTAGATTTCTCATAACCATCTTTTAAAAAGTTTTTTATACCACTTTCTAAAATTTTGCTATGAGTAGCATCATACCCACTTAAACTCAACACTCATTCACCTTCTTCCTACTACAAAACCTAACCATGATAACTTAGTTATCATTATATATACTCATCTTCTTTTTGTCAATACGAACAGTAGAAAATCATACTTAAGTATGATATAATTATTAATAATTAAATATACGCTTAACGCTTATAACTTTAATAGCAAGCACAGTAAGTGAGTACCCACTTACGAAAAATTGATGAAGCAGAACCTTTATGGACTGCTTCTTTTTTTATCAATTTTACCTTGTTAGGGAGAACCCTAAGACCCCAATAATTTATGATAAGGAGATATACTATGGATAATAGAAAAAGAAATAATCAACTAAAAATATATTTAACAGATGAAGAGAAAGAAATCTTTGAAAAGAAAATGAAACTTGCTAATTGTAAAACTATGTCCCACTTTCTTAGAAAATGCGTATTAGAAAAAGAGATTTATGTAGTAGATTTAGAACCATTTAGAAACCTACAATGACTACTTTCGAATGCAACAAATAACATAAACCAGATTGCAAAAGCTACTAATACAACTGGTGTAATTTACAAGAATGAAATTGAATCGATGAATAAACAGATAGAAAAATTATCAAGAGAAATATGGCAGATTCATTCCCTACTTCTTAATAAATCAAAAGAAAGTTCTGGTGATTAGTATGGCAATTACAAAAATACATCCTATAAAATCAACTCTAAATTTGGCAATAGATTATATAACTAAGAGTGAAAAAACTGATGAAAAAGTCTTGGTATCTTCATTTAAATGTCATCCATCTACTGCCCATATTCAGTTTATGAAAACACGAGAAGATAACGATACTAAGGGTACAGTTTTGGCTAGACATTTAATTCAATCTTTTCTACCAGGAGAGGTTGATCCTATAAAAGCTCATGAAATTGGAATGGAATTATGTAAGAAAATTTTAAAAGAAGATTATGAATTTGTTCTTGCAACTCATATTGATAGAGGGCATATCCATAATCATATCATTTTTAATAATGTTAATTACAAGACTGGTAAATGCTACCAATCTAACAAAAAAAACTTACCATAAAATTAGGTATCAAAGTGACGAATTATGTAAAGAAAATAAGCTTTCAGTCATTGATGAATATTATGAAGCTTACAAAAGAAAATATAAAACTGCGGGTAAATCGTGGTACGAATATGACCAAAACAAGAAAGGAAATTCTTGGAAATCTAAACTACAATTTGATATAGATAGAATGATTAATAAATCTAAATCTTGGGAAGAGTTTTTAGATAATATGAAATCTATTGATTATGAAATTAAATTTGGTAAACACATTGCTTTTCGTCATAAAGATAAGCAAAGATTTACAAGATCGAAGACTATCGGAGAAGATTATACCGAAGAAAAAATTAAAGAAAGAATAGATTTAGCTATTAAAAACAAAGCTAATACTATTAAAAAACGTGTAGGAAATGTTATTGATATATCTACTACTAAAAAAGCTCAATCCTCTAAAGGTTACGAAGTCTGGGCAAGAAAACATAATATCAAAACAATGGCTGATTCAATAATTAAACTTAGAGACCAAGGAATTAATTCAATTACACAGCTCGATGATCTAATCAAAAAATCTGCTGATGATAGACAAGACTTGTTAGATAAAATAAAGAAAATTGAAACTGAGATGAAGAGTTTATCCCAAGATATGGAAAACATAAATACTATAAATAAGTATCGTGAAATCTATAAATACCACAAGAAAAATCCTGAAGATAAGCAATTTGCAGATGAATATTATAGTGAACTTTCCGTCTATAAAATAGCCGCAAAGGAAATCTTGAAGAACTATAAAAAACTACCCAATACAAAAGAAATATTAACGAGACTCGATAAACTACAAGAAAAAAAGAACACCCTTATGCAAGAGTATTCTTTGAATAAAGAACAATTTTCTGACCTTGTTCAGTATAGGAAAAACTATGAAAATTATTATGGGAAGGAAGTGGAAAGAACTTAATAAAACCTTCGAATATTTTCTATAAAGGTCTCTTGGAGTTGGTTAAATAAACGCCGTCTGTCAAGTTTCCTCTATATATTTCTTCCGCTAAATAAGATAGTAGTTCTTTTTGTGAATCCTTGTCGTCAGGAAAAATTATTTTATTTTCTTCATTAATATCAATTTTTAAGTTTAATTTTTTTGCAGACTTAATGATTTCATCTACAGAATTATTCTCAAGAACTCCAGAATCTAATATATATGCAATTTTTCTTCTAGTCCAGTTATTACAAGACTCAGCTACAGAATCTATATCATCTATAGAGAAGCACTCGTTAGAGCAAAATTTTTTTATATCATCGGTTGTTGCTTCTCTATAATATTTGTTTAGGTTAAATATTTGATTCGCCCAATAATACGATTTAAAATATAGATTACCATATTCGTAGTATGCGTCTATACAATCAGTTATAACAATACCTGGTTTATTTTCACATGAAAATGTATGTTTATTAAAAAAAAGTGTAAAATTATGGCTCTTCAGTATTTGTCTGTTAGGCAACCTTTGAAAGATTATTTTTTCGCAATCATCATAATCTGAAATAGGCACAAAGATAGCTTTAAGATCTAGCTCATTATCGGAGTTAACAGAAACTTGAGTCACTCCCAGAGGATTATTTATAGCTTCCGTTATTTCATTTGGCAGATCAAAATTTTTTATTACTAAACTCTCATCATTCTCAGGCTTATATGAACCATCAAATTCAATTGTGTTATCTTTGTACCCTTCTATACTTTTAGTAAGTGAATTTTTGATACTTGCATCGTCTTCTCTTTGGGTCTCTATCATTTTTACAGATGTTGAATCTCTACCTGCATTTTCCAAAACATAAATCAATATTCTACCTCCATTAATATATCTTCGAAAATACGTATTACTTTTCTAACGTCATTGCTTTTTCTAATATTTCTCTTGCTTAATAAAGTGAAATCTTTTCCTTGTTCCGTGCTAATTTTATATGAGTTATATCCTACTATCCTAAGTATTGGATTGTTTGTTGTTTTATTTCCTAATACCAATAAAATAGCTGCAATACCCATTAAAATCCAAGAATAATTATCTATTTCTTTTCTTAATAAATTTTTTATAAATGGAGAAAAATACGATAAAAAGCTTGCTATATACCAATTGTTTCCCTCATCATCAACATTAGTTACATTAACTTTAAATACTTGTAAATTATTTCTTAAATATTTAATAAATATTATTTGTGATATCGCTAATATAATGGATATCAATAAACATATCAATCCGACTATTGATTCCTTAGACATCAACGTGGACACTCCAATCGCAAGTATATAAGGAATAATAATTGATGAGTTGAAAAATACATGAGAAAACTTATTTAACATAAATACCTCTACTAATTAAACTTTAACAACTTTCTATTATCAAAAGCACAATCCATAACATCCACAAAATAAATCGAATGCTTTATATTTTCTAGTAGTCGCCTTTTGCTTCCTCATTTCTATATTCAATAATATCTCCAATATCACATTGAAAATACTCACAAATCTTTCCCAATGTTTCCAAACTTACATTTTCGTCTCTTCCCATTTTTGCTATTGTCTTGGGTGTTGTTGCTATTGCACATTGTAAGTCTGTCTTTTTCATATTTTTATCTATTAATAACTTCCATAATTTATTATATGAAAATCCCATATCATTCTCCAATTCTATATTTTACCTTTCTAAATGTATAGATTAACTACCTAATTATAGCATATAACACAGATTCCTTTCAATTATATGATTTACTGCGTTAAAACGAGCAAAAAAAGGCTGTGAGTTTAATACTCACAGCCTTTTTCTTATATACTCTTGAAAGTATTATCTGAGTTTTCATTTATTGTTTTAAGACCGCTTTTTATTGCAAGTAAGACACCTGCAATTATAAAGACAAATACTATTAATATAGGAGTATAGTTCATATTTATTAGCAGTTCTTTTATTCCAAAGCCTAATTCATAGTTACTCCTATAGGCTCTTAATACAATGCCTATAGAAAACATAAAGATATATGCTAAGAAAATATTTTTAAACAATATTTTTACTTCAGCAAATACCATCTTTTCCACTTGTTTTTCTGTCATTCCAGTAGTTGATAGAAGTTTAAAATCATTGGCTCTCGCTTTAAGGTTGCCTTTAAAACTATTATAGGCATTGGAAAGAGCGATGGTTATAAGAATTATTTGTATGCCAAGATTTAATAGTTTTTCATTTCTCGTTTGTTCTTTATCCATAGCCGCTCTTAAAATTTCTGTAGAAGTGCCATGATCTGATTTTGGAACATAGGTCGAAATCACTTTTTCGGCATCTTCAAATACTTTTTCTTTATTTTTATCGGCTTTGATTTTTACAAAATAATAATATACAGGATCAGCTTCATCTATTCCGTACTCATCTATAAAATTTCTTAGACTACTTTCGCTTGTGTAAATAGCTATTTCATTTGACTTATATGCCTCTAATCCATAAGGCATCTCTTCTATAGATTCGTCAATTCTTATTTTCATAGCCTTTGCCTTTTCATTATATTTTAAAGTAATATCTCCAGATTCCTTATCAGAAATTTTTATATAATCTCTAAAGGTATAAGGTGTATTATTATCTTTAGATACTTTATTCACTAAAACATAAGTCGCATTTGTAATATTATTTACTTCTAAAAGGTTTTTAAAATCTTTTTCTGTTAGTGCATAGATACTAGCATAAAGTTTATCACCGGATTTTTTACCACTATCTAGAGAATTTTTTAAATCTTTAGAAATAAAGTCCTCATTTTCACCAGTATAAAATTTTGTATCTACTCTTTGATAGATGTGTAATTGTTCTATACCTTTAACTTTTTCCATATCATTCACAAAATTTTTATTCAAAAATTCATCTGTATAAATACTAGAGTTAAAATTGTAAGGACTTTTATATGAATTATATTTTTCATTCAAAGTTCTATATGACTGGCTAACTAAAACTGTGGTAAGTACAAAGGCTGATAGAGCCATTGAAATTACAATAATTCGATAGGTTGAACGATAGGACCTATAATAATCTTTTGCTAAAGTCTTTTCTATAGGTCCATTTATTTTTGACTTACCAAACTTAATATTTTTTTCTGTAATGCCATTTAATCCCTCAATAACCTTTATCTTTGAGCTTTTCTTTGCAGGAATCAATGCTGAAAAATAAACTATTAATAAGGATAACAGAATAATTATTAAAATAGATCCAATACTTGGTATTACTAAATTAAAGTCTGGAGATTTTAGACTTTCGCCTAAAATATTTGACATTTTTTTGTAAGAGATAGAATTGTTAAACCACAACAAATATAGGAGTAGATTTGCAAAAGCCCAAGATAAGACTGTCCCTAAAGCTATTGGCAAGATTGAAAGTTTAGATGCCTTCTTTCGAATCATTTGTCTAACTTGCTTTTTAGTCATCCCAGTACTTTTTAAAAGAGCAATTTCTTTTAAATCTCTATTATTCCATACATTAAAAGCACCATATATAATAAAGGCAAAAAGTACGCAGAGAAAGAAAGCCATCCCATATTTTTCTATAGCTAAATTGATTACGCTTTTAGGTGGAATAATTCCTTTAGGATAAACCATACTGTGCTCTAAAATATCTTTGTTGTAAAATACTCTTCCAATATCTAAGGCTTGTTTCTCATCAATATTCATTTCAGACAAAATTTTTCGAGTTTTTGTGTAGGTATCCCTTATGCTTTTATACCAAATCCATGCTTCTATTCCAGTATTGTTGTCAAATAGATAATCCTTTTTATTACTATCTGCTAAACCTATAAACATAGTATCTTCAAAAGAATATCCATAATCATCGTAAACACCAACTATGGTATATGTCTTTTTATTTTCAATTATCTCAGAACCTAAATCATACTCCTTATTTTTTAATAAAAATCTCTCTGGCACTAAAAGTTCATTTGAATTTTCCGGTTTTCTACCATTTTTGATTTCATAGCCGAGAAGACTTTCAGAATCTCCATTTTCATATATAACCGCATTTAAGTCTGTATTAATAATTTTATTGAAAGAAACTTTTTCTATATCTGTATCGTTTTTTAATTTATCATAAAAACTTTCGTCAATTTCAGCTATATCTACATGATAATCTCCAATAGTTTTCTTTACATATTCATACTGTTCAGTGTTCATTGAGTCGAAAACAAAAATAACAGTTCCTAGTAAAATCACTGCCAAAAGTATGGAAATTTTAATGGCTAGGGTGTCTTTTTTATTATTTTTAACAGCTCCACTGGCAAGATCGTTAATAATTTTCATAAGACTCATCTCCCAAGAAACTTAACCTACCATCAATCATCTTATAAACTTTATCACATGCATTCGCAACCTTTTCATCGTGGGTGATAATCATAATCGTAGAGTTCAATCTCTTATTTACTAGTCTAAAAAGTCCTGTGATTTCTTCAGAATTTTTTCTATCAAGATTTCCTGTCGGCTCATCTGCTAAGATTATGGCAGGTCTTGTAATCAAACTTCTGGCAATGGCAACTCTTTGTTGCTCGCCACCTGATAATTGTTTTGGATACCTATCAAGCTTTCCTTCTATTCCTAGTATAGATAAAATTTCCTTTAAATATTCTTCATCTACCTTTTTATTGTCTAACAAAAGAGGAAGCAAAATATTTTTTCGAACGTTGATGTTTGGAATCAAATTAAAAAATTGATATACAACGCCTATATTCCTTCTACGAAAGATTGTCATCTCATCGTTGTTAAACTTGGTAATATTTTTATCTTGAATAAAAATATTACCACTTGTTGGTTTATCAACTCCTGCTAATAGGTGAAGCAAGGTAGACTTTCCTGACCCGCTATCTCCAATAATGGCGACAAGATCTCCTTTATCCATTTCAAAATTCACATTTGATAGAGCGTGTACTTCTACTCCGCTATTGTAAGTTTTTGTTAAATCTACTGTTTTTACAATATTCATATTTAGTCCTCCTTATCTTCCTTATATGATATTAGACTTAAGTGACTGGAAAGTGACTAGAAAAAAAGACTGTGCTTTATTTACACAGCCATAATTAAATCAGTTATAAAATCTTAGTTCGAAGGCATTTGATTTTTTCCCCTTATGATATAAAAGCTCTCCATTTTGCCTTTCCATGACAGATTTTGCCATAGGAAGTCCAATTCCATAACCTTTTGAATTTGGATCCATCTTGTAAAAACGTTTAAAAACTTTTTCTAACATTTCACGATCCAAACCTTTAGAAAAATCTTCCACAAAAATACTTTTATATAGATTTGTTTCTTTAAGTTGAATTTCTATCTGTCTACCTTCTGTAGCTTCTAGACCATTCTTCATAACATTGAAAAGTGCCTCATAAGTCCATTTCTTATCGCATATAAGATCAAAATCATTTCCATAAAGGGGAATTTCAATAGGATCATTGATAAAATAGTCCTTCAAGTTTCGTATGCTATCATCAATTAAATCTCGAGCCGAAACTCTGTCTCTTGTCATTTCAATTGTGCCAGAATCAATGGCAGCAAGTTTTAATAAAATATCGGATAGATTGTAAAGTCTAAGGAGATTGTCCCTAAGTCTAGATATATATTCTTTTACCGATTCATCTTCTTCGTCTTCTAATAAGTCAAGTAATAATAGAGATCCAGTTAGAGGAGTTTTTATTTGATGGGCAATATCTTCCGTATATTCCCTTAAAATTTCTTTATTTTTCTCAGCATTTTCAGCAATCCTCTTGTTTTCTAAAATAATTTTAATAATCTCATCTCTTAATTTTCCAAATTCATCATCTATAATTTCATAATTATCCGAGTTTAAATCCAATGAATGGAGAAGGTTAAATATATTATTAATCTTATCTTCTAGCTCTATTTCTTTTTTCTTTTCAAATTTTCTAATAATTAGAAACAGAATTATATTTATTAGTAGAAAGCCTAAAAGTGTTAGAATATCAAATCTTGGGTTTAGATAGACTACAAATAAAGACATCAATAAATTTAGGACTATGATAAGTAAAATTCTTTTATTTTTTCTCATTGTCCCACCTATAACCTATTCCTCTAACTGTTTTTATATGCTCTCCATACACGCCAAGTTTATTTCTAAGTCTTTTTACAGTTACAGTTAGAGTGTTATCGTTTACTTCATAAAAATCATAACCCCATACATAATCTAAAATTTTCTCCCTTAATAGATTTATATTTTGGTTTTCTAAAAGCATTTCCAATACAGCAAACTCTTTTAAGTTAAGGTCTAGATCTATTCCATCTATTGAAGCTTGTTTTGAAATGAAATCTAAAGATAAATTCTCAAAAGTCAGTTCGTCAACCTTTTTTATTTTTCTGCTAAATATATTGTCTATTCTCGCCTTTAAAACAGGGAGAGAAAAAGGTTTTGTAATGTAATCATCTGCTCCTTGAGAAAGACCTTTAATAACATACTCATCTTCGTCTTTTACAGTAAGCATTATTACAGGAAGGTTAGAAAATTCTCTCAGCCAATTTAAAAAATTAAAGCCTGATCCATCTGGGAGATTAGCATCAAGAAGAATTAAATCAAAATCATTAAAATTAAGATTCTCTGTCTGAGAAAGATTGTTATAAATAATAGTTTCAATATTATGCTTGTTTAAGTAAGTTTTAACAGCAAAAGCAATTGTGCTGTCATCTTCAATCATTAATATTTTCAATTCTATACTCCAGTACTTCTGAGATATCACATTTAAAATAACTACAAATTCTACCAAGTATTTCCATACTCACATTTTCATCTCGTCCCATTTTAGCTATGGTTCGTGGACTTGTATTTATCGCTTTTTGTAAGTCTAATTTATTCATCTTTTCATCTATTAATTTTTTCCATAATTTATCATAGGAAAACCCCATAACCTTCTCCAATTCTATATTTTACCTTTCTAAATGTATAGATTAACTACCTAATTATAGCATATAACACAGATTCCTTTCAATTATATGATTTACTGCATTAAACTGAGCAAAAAAATAAAGGCAGTCCGAAGACTGCCGATATTTATCTCTCTGCACCTTTGTTATGGTCTTTCTTAGTTGACTTAGTTTTGTCATCTGTCTTAAATCTTTTTATTTGCCCTAATATGGACTTTTTATCTTTATCTTGACTCTTTACTTGTTCTTTTGCTTTTAAGAGCTTAGAAGACAAAATACGGACATTTTTATGTTCCTTTCCATTGTTATCAATGCTTGTTTTTACTTGTCCGAAGATTTTAACAAAATCTCCTTGTTTTAAGTTCTTTAAATCTTTTGTCTTATCTCCATAGGCTGAACAATTTGTATATACCTTATTTCCATCGTCATCTTTTGAAACAATTGAAAAGTTGCTTACCTTGAACTTTTCTCCATTAGCATTTTCTCTTTCAAGATTTTCTACTTTTCCAGATATATTACCCACGAGATTTATAAGGTCATCTTTTTCTTCAAGTTCATTGGTATTTTCAACAATCTTACCTTGTTCTTTCATATCATCAATCATATAGTCAAAGTCATCACTTAGTAGACCTGTTGTGTCGTTGTTCATATATAAAACATAGACTTCTTCAAGTGCCTTTTCATCATTAACACCTTTTTCTATGCTCACAAGTGCTTTTATAAAATCCTTGTACTGGCATTGCATTAGCTGCTGGTAAATCTATCAAAAAAATAAATATCGTCCATAGAAAAAATCTGATTCTGTTATCATTATTATTTTGAAGTCAAATCTTTGTAAAAATATATATTTATTTTTATCTGTTTATATCGGTAAATTATCTATGTACAATTTATTAACATCATTACTCATTAAATATCCTTATTCTATTATTTTAAACTACAACTATAAAGACCCCTTAAATTCGTTTATCGAATCTAGGGGTCTATTCTTAGAATTTTGCAATTTTGCTTAATATCTAAGAAATGGAAATAGATGAACTTCGGTGAGACTTCTGACTCAATACAGTATTCCCTGGTCTTCTTAATACAACTTCTCTAATAGTTGGATTAAATCTCATGTTATCTCTCCTTTCTTCAAATTTATATTAAAGAAAAACTTTAATATCCTAAATTAAAATATATCTACGTCATAATATAATCTGCATGAATTAAAAAGCATTTCAAATATTACAAACCATAAGATATTTAAAATAATAAGTATAATAATCCAAATTAATTTTCTACTAACTAATAGGTCATATGGTATATAGCTCATTGCAAATATTGGTATTAAAAACGTAAAAATTTTACCTACTTCATCAGGAAAAACTTTTCTTGGTTTTTCCGCAAATTCTAATAAATTCACCACTAAGGATCCTATAGAATCTGTTCTAATTCTAAGCATTTTGAAATTGTAGATACTTAAAAATATATATTTTAAACATATAGCTGATAAAAACATAGATATATAGTAAATAAAAATATATATTGTTAAAAGATTATTTATATATACAAGTTTTATATTTATTATAAATAGTAAAGGACTTATCAATATTGCTGGTACATTTAGATTAAATAATTCAATAACCTTAATAATCTCTAACGGAGCAAGTAAATCGTAAATTATATCTCCATTTTCTAAGGAATTAGCGTAAGTAGATACTCCTTCTGAAAAAAATATCGCAAAAATATTATTTGACAACGTATATGTTGATACATACAATAAAACTTTATCTTTAGTCATTCCGAAGTATAAATTATTTTCATTTAGCAATATAGAATACGTAAAAAACACAGAAAAATATAACGATATATCAGCTATAAACCAGGATAATAAATTAGTCTTATACTTTAAGCTTTTTTTAAAATTAAAAATTATATACTCTTTTATCATTCTATAGTTCCTTCATATTTTGTTAAGCCATATTCCCAAATAATTCTATTAAAAATAAAAAATATAAATATCCATATTAATCCCATTATTAAAACATTTTTATAATCAAACTTCGTCATTCCCAAAGCCAAACTTGGGTAATAGCTAAGATAAGCAAATGGAAGTTTTTTCAAAACCACAAAAACACATTCAGGCAAAATATCTAAGGGAAATAAAGATCCAGTAAATACTGCCATAGTTAAACTTTTAATAGCACTTATACCCCACACTTCTACAAAGTTAAAAGATAAACAACCTATAAAAAATGATATTAAAAAACCTAATATTAAGGCTATGCTTATAAAAACTATAGACGGTATAATTGCACTTATTTTTATAGAACCAGACCTAAATACAATTATGGGTAATACTAAAAAAAATAAAGGCAGTGCTTTGGCTAACTTTACAGATAGGTCTGACAAAAAATAAATATAACTTGTTTTCATTGGTTGAATCTGTTTATATATAAATTTACCGGATTTTACATCAGCTTCCATATTAAATTCTAAATTAGATATCACAATCTTTAATATAATGTTAGATAGGATAACGTATAGGATCAAATCATAGCCTAAAGAAATATTTCTATAATCGACCATTGATTTGGAGAATAAATAGTTTATCAATATGGGTAAAACTAATAAAGTAAAATACTCTGTGACTAGGTTTATTTTGTACTTAAAGTTAATTATCAAATTCAGCTTTATATTCAGCCTTAAATATTTTAATATTCTCATCCAATAATTCTCTCAATCATATCTGCAAATTCTAAATTTTTAATATTAATATCATATACATCATATGATTTTATTATATATTTTAATATATCTTCTCTCTCTTTGTCGTCAGTATATAAAATTAGCCTATCATTTTTTTTATCATTTCTAATATTTCTATTATTTAAATCATTCCTAATCTCTTTATTACTAGATCTAGACTTAAAAGAAATTTGAATATAATCATCAAACTTCTTAGCTATATCTCTTGTATTACCGTAGTATATACTTATTCCTTTATTTATTACGAGTATTCTTGTACAAATGTTTTCAATATCTTCCATATCGTGACTGGTTAATATTATAGAAGCCTTATACTTCTTAACATAATTAATCAAAAAATTTCTTATTGATTTTTGACTTTTATAATCCAGGCCTATTGTTGGTTCATCAAGAAAACATATAATTGGTAAATTTAGAAAAGTAAGTATAAACTCAGCCTTGCACCTTTCTCCTAATGATAAATTACGTGTTGATTTATTAAGTTTTTCCTCGCTCAAATTTAACATATTAGCTAAACTTTTAATTCTTTCATTTATAGTTACCTTGTTAAGATTATACATAGTGCCATACAAGTAAGCATATTCCTTTAGGGAGGTATCAGGATTTAATCTATTTTTTCCTCCCATAAAAATACCAACAGACATCCTATAATTAAGGCATCTTTTATAAGGATCTGATCCCATAATGCTTACTGTTCCTTTGTCCCTTTTGATAATACCAGAAACCATCTTCACGATGGTGGATTTTCCTGAACCATTAGGGCCTACTATTGCTAAAATTTCAGATTCTTTAACCTCAAATGAAACATCCCTAACGGCCTCTTTAGTATGTTTATCTTTAAATATTAGCTTACGAGATGTGTAGTAGGTATACTTTTTGCTTATGTCTTTAACCTTGATGTTGCAGGCATTTCTCACAATCCTTACCCCTTCATTCTTCCATACATATAGGTTTCAATACACCACCTAAATGTTTTTTGTAAATTCCATCACAATATTCATTTAAATTACATCTTTTACATTCATAATTATCTAAATCTGCTTCAAAAGTTATTTCATCAATAGATTCAATTTCATTAATATTTTTATCGAATTTTTGTTTATATTTCGTATTATAAATATCTCCATTAAAATCTACCATGAAATTGTTGTTTTTTATTATACTACTAGACTTATCAACGGTCCTGTCAAAATGTTGATATTTGTTATCAGAATCCAATATTCTATCTACATATTTCAGTAAATAGACAGATTCAATTGGCATTGAAATATTAAATTTGTTTTTCCCTAATTTTATAAACTTATACGCTTCATTTATAAATTTTAAAATATAAGTATTGTTATACAAGTGATTAGCTTTTCCTAAATTAAGTAGTGAACTGATACAAAAATGGTCTACTCCAAGATTAATATAATAATCATATATTCTTTCAATACTATCAATATTTTCATCAACTACAACTAAATTTACTCTTACTGTTATTCCTGCAGATATTAATTTTTCTATATTATTATTTACCTTATCCCAATCATTTCTACCACTTATTTTTCTATGAAGTATTGAATTATCAGCATAAACAGAAATTTGTATGTTATCATAATATTCAAATTTTTGTTTTAAAAAAATAATATCTTTATCATCTAATAATGAACCATTTGTTAAAATTGTTACGAAAGAATTTTCTTTATTTTTTATACCCTCTACTAATTCATAAATTTTATTTTTCTCTAAAAAAGGTTCCCCACCACTAACTATATAAAAAGAATTATCTAATAATAAAATAGATTCATCATATTCTAATTGATTCGTTTTATTGTTTTTCTTTGAAATATCCATTAGACAAAATATGCATTCTCCATTACATTTTTCAGATAAAATCAGTTCTATTATTCTTGAATGCTGACTTTTCTCATAAAGCATTATTAAATTATTCCTTGAAATCTCTTTATTGCTTAATTCACATTTATTTGATAATATTTCCTTTATCATTTTATAAAGTAATATTAACACACACTCGCTAAAGTATTTTTCATTATTGTTACAAATTTCTTCAAATGAACACTTGTTACAAATATAATTTGTATCTTTTCTACCATGATCATAGGATTCTCTAAATGCCTCTAATACTCTCTTTTCACTTAAAGATACTAATTGAGTGTTTCCCCATCCGCAATTAACTCCATTTCTCTCAACATTTATATTACAAATATATTTTGATAAATAGTCATCAAATTTATATTTTTTATTTTCTCTCGAGAACACTTTTTCAAATAACAAAATTTCTGGAGGCAGGCTAAATGTTACAATTTTATTATACCTATCGTTACTTATAAGATTAATTAGAGAAGTAAAAACATCGACAAATTCACCTAAATCATCTTTTCTATTTCCTCTACCATAGGGCAAAATATAATTGACATGAATATCATTTATACCTAGTTCGATAATATAATCAATTACTTCATCAATATTTTGATAATTATACTTACTTATAGTAACATTAACTTTAATGTCAATCTTATAATTTTTAATGATATAATTAATATTCTGAGTAATTAGTTGTAAATCAGTGCCTTGTCTTAAAAAATTAATTGTATCGTTCTTTATTGAATCAATACTAGTCTGAATAATACAATTGCCTCTTTTTTCCATTTCATTAAATACTTTGAAATGGCTACTGTTAAATCTATAATTTAAATTTGTAAGTAAAATAACTGATGATTCCTTAAATAATTCCATTATATCCAAGCATAAACTAGGAAATAGCATAGGTTCCCCACCACTTAATGATATAAGTGCTGGATATTCATATATAGATTCATCCAAAATTTTATCTTTTATCTTATAATAATTATCATTTAATTTAATTCCTGATTTAGAGTCGGTAAGGCAATACATACACTTACAATTACAAGAAGAACTAACAGTAAAATTTATTTGTAAGGGCTTTACACTTTTATTACCTTCATTTTCATATAGACATATCAATTGATTAAGTAATGAATTATATTTTTTATCGTCTTGTATTCTCAGATAATCTATTAATTTAGTAAAATCATCCATCATAATCAGTACCTACACATCTAGGGTCTTTATTACCGAAACAATTATACCTATCATAAATTAATCCCATACAACCTCCATTACATAAATCAACACAACTACAGGTCTGACATTCAGACGGAATTATAGGTAAATTCTTTCTGAACATTCTTAATTTCTTTAATAGTGTTTGAATGTCACTATATAATAAATTATCCAACTTATAATTTTGAAAAAAAGAACAAGGCACTACGTCACCATTAGATAAAATATGTATATTAAATCTACATGCATCGCAACTATAAGCAAAGTCTCCTGCTCTTTCCAATTTTACATTTTTTACATTACTAATCGGTAGGTGCGATTGACATATGTGACCATCAATTCCACCATAATATTCAATCCCCTTTGTTTTGCATAAATTTCTTACTAAATGATTCTGTTCTCTCACAATATTATAATCTGGAATAATACTATCTGATTCAACACCTCCTATAGGAATATAAGGGGTAGCAGCTATATATTTAGAACCTTTAATAATACAATCTTTAACGATTTCGGTTATAAAAGATTGATTTTGTTTAGTTGGAGTGATATTAACTATCAGGTTTTTATACAACTTAGTCAAAACTTCTAAATTTTTATAAATAATTGCATTCTCATTACTATAATACCTTTGCCTGAGATTTATAAATATTGGTTCATCAATGCTAAATTGGATCACATCATATATCGGATCGAGTATATCTAAACATTGATATAAAGACCTAATATTCAATCCATTAGTTATAATCCTTATAAAGAACTCGTTTTCTTTGGCCATTTTAATTATATCAACAAAAATAGGTGAGCAAGTTGGTTCACCACCAGACAAAGTAATTTCTTCAATTCCAATCATTTTAAGTTTTTTCAATATTTTTTTAATATTAGATTTATTTTCAAGAAGATTTGCCCTTAAGTTTTTCTGATAGCAATGTATACATGATAAATTACAACTTGATGTTATATCTAAAGATGCAGATATTAATTTTACATCATAATCAATATATAAACCTTTTCTAAAAAGAATATAGTTATCAATAATCATATTTGGGTACCTATACAAAGTTGACTACATGTTGAATTATCTTTACATATTTTGCACTTTGCAAAAATATTATTCTTCTTATTCCTGAATACCTTGGATTCTGAGGACTCCCAAATATCGAGTATCGTATTATTCTTTATACTTCCTAAAGGTTCTGATATATTCTCATAAAAAACACATGGATATAAGCTTAAATCAGTAGCTATACATACTTTCCCAGTTAAAGCTGTGCATCGATTGTGGATAGTACTTCCTTTATTGTAACAAGATGTTTTATAAGATGTATAATTCAAATTATTAAAAACCTTAAAATCATATGTTTTTCTCTCAATTTCATTCATTAGATTTGCGAGTTGGTTATCTTTCGCCTGAAATCTATAATTTGAAACACCTATCACCTTATTTAAAGTTATGCTACTAATACCTAAGTTATTATTAATAAAGTTTAAAAAGTCATAAATTCCACTAATATTATACTTAGTCACTACCGTATTTATCCTTGGTTTTATACCTTTTTTATTTAACAGTTTTATTGATTTAATTACATCAACAGACGATACCTTCCTATTAATAAAATTATAACAACCTAAACCATCTAAACTTATTTGAATCTCATCGTTACTTTTTTTAAATTTTTTATAGAAATCATCTGTTAAATATTGAAGATAAATACCATTTGTAATAATATCAACATTAATATTTCTATCTCTTATTTGAGTGTATATTTCTTCAAAATATGGGTGTAACAAAGGTTCGCCACCTTCAAGTATAAGTAAAGTATGTCGATCCTTAATTTCGTCTAATATTTTTAATAAAACATTATAATCAAAAAAACTTATATTTGTATTTAATTTTTTCTTGTAACAATATATACAATCAGAATTACAAACGTTTGTTAACTCCACGTATATCTCTACTGGATATGAAAGATACTTTATGTTTTCACAATATAATTCATTTTTATAAGCACACAGAAATATATCATCTATATCATTAATCTTCATATGTTAATATTCCAAATTCATACAACTCTTTAATAATTAAGTTTAAAGCATCCGTGTTTTCTTTATGCGATGACTTTTCATAAATTGAGTCTATTTCTTTAATTATTTTGTTTTTATCAAAACCAGATTTTATTAAATCTAAGACAAAGTAGGTATCTTCATTTATTGAAAACATTTTACTAGTTTTCCCTACAAAAACATAATACTTGATTTCATTATCAATTTCTTCTTTTCTTAACACAATACTTTTATCTATTTGCATCGGTTCTCCTTCTATGTTGTAAATAACGTTTTCACACATATTTTACTCAAACTTTTTTTTATTTCAACTAAAACCATACAACTTCTTTAATTCAAATACATAAATATTGTGTAAATTTACTAGTACAATATCTTCTGTCACTCTCTAATATACAATTTAGAAGTTGGGATCCAATCCTCCTTGATATTGATGAGGATTCGCCTATTAATCTCACAGCTGAATCTTCATTAGTAAATATTCTAATTAATTTCTCTCAACTTCTAACTTTGTTATTTACTCATTCTAAGCAATTTTTTGATTTAAGCCTACTATGAATTACGACAGTATTTAATCATATAAGGAGTCTTCAAATATATAATCAAGTGTTTTTCTTTAGCGATTTTGATAGGATGTTTCTTAGAAAATGTACCTGACATCTTTGCCATATTACATTTACGAATGTTTCCTTTACTGCTTTTACTAGACCTTTGTTAGCATCTGATATTACCATTTTAAATCCAGATAGCCCTCTAGATTTTAAATATTCAAAGAAGTTTGGCCATGAATATTCACTTTTACTAAAACTTAAATCTAAGCCTATGATTTCTCTATTTCCTTTTTCAGTTATTCCTAATGCGATATGACAAGCTTTTGATACTACTCGTTTTTTTCCCTTACTTTACATCTACAATTACATAAGGATATTTTATCGTGCTTAAGTCGCTCTTCCACTACCTACTTGTTCAATTAAGCCTCTATATCTTTGTTCTTTTAATACTCTCTCGATAGTACTCTTTGAAAAATCTGGATAGAATATAACAACATCAGATTTAGATAAAACTTCTAAGGAATTTTCAAACACCTTAAAAACCCTTTCTGCAGATGTCAAAGATTTTTTTCCAATCATCTTAAATCTTTCATCACATTCACTATATGCCTTGTAAATTACAGATAAGCTATATTTTATTAATGAAACTCATCATTAGTTCCAGAATGCCAATTTTCACTTGAAGCTTGTAGCTGTCCTTAAACTCATATTCTATTCCTCAACACTAAAATTATCTTCAAAACTAATGATATCATTAGGAGTGCAAGATAGAGCCTTACTAAATTCTTAAATGTAATTGGTTTATCCTTGCCCATTTGTGCCATAATATTTGTTGTTAGTCCTGCCATGGCTATTACATCCGTTTTCTTTAGTCCTTTTTTTTGCTAACTGTATCCATAATGGTTTATAGTTTAGTGCCATAAGTGCGGCATTTTTATCTAAAAATTTTCTTATCTCGACTCTTGAGATTGGGTCTACCCCACTAGTTACCTCATCTAAAAATATTATCTCTCTATTCATCATTACAATAATTAACAAAGATAATTTTCTCTTCATACCCTTAGAATATGTCGAAACATTTCTACCCAGATCATTTGTAATTTCTAACAAGTCAGAATATTTTTGAGAAGAATCTAAACCATAACCGAAATACAAACCGTATAATTTAATATTTTCTAGTTTTCTAGCCCAGTTTTATTTTCATACAAATAGTCATTTTCAAGTAACATTGCATGATTTCCCTTAATCTTAATTTCTCCACCATCTTCTTCATAAAGACCAGTGAGTATCCTAAGAAGAGAAGTCTTACCAGCGCCATTAGGACCCACAAGAGCGTGGACCGTATTTTCTTCAATTTCTAGAGAAAAATTATTAAAAAGCTTCTTGTTTTTAAAATTTTTACTCATGTTTTTACTTAATAACATTCATTTATAAACCTCCTATCAATAAGACTTATTTTCTTATGTATTTATCTTAGAGCATTTAAAACTTATTTACAAGAGTAAATACTGCAAATTTACAAAAAAATAAAGGCAGTCCGAAGACTGCCGATATTTATCTTTCTGCACCTTTGCTATGGTCTTTCTTATTTGACTTAGTTTTGTCATCTGTCTTAAAGCTTTTTATTTGCTTTAATATGGACTTTTTATCCTTATCTTGACTCTTTACCTGCTCTTTTGCTTTTAAGAGCTTAGAAGAAAAAATACGGACATTTTTATGTTCCTTTCCGTTGTTGTCAATACTCGTTTTTACTTGTCCGAAGATTTTAACAAAATCTCCTTGTTTTAGGTTCTCTAAATCTTTTGTCTTATCTCCATAGGCTGAGCAATTAGTATAAACTTTATTCCCATCGTCATCTTTTGAAACAATTGAAAAATTACTTACTTTGAACTTTTCTCCATTAGCATTTTCTCTTTCAAGATTTTCTACTTTTCCAGCTATATTACCCACGAGATTTATGAGGTCGTCTTTTTCTTCAAGTTTATTGGTATTTTCAACAATCTTACTTTGTTCTTTCATATCATCAATCATATAGTCAAAGTCATCACTTAGTAGACCTGTAGTGTCATTATTCATATATAAAACATAGACTTCTTCAAGTGCCTTTTCATCATTAACACCTTTTTCTATACTCACAAGTGCTTTTACAAAATCCTTGTAGTTATCATTCATCATTTCTTCTAAGTTTTCTCTAATATCTTTGTATTCCATAATTTCCTCCTTGTACTAAATAAGGAGAGCCTTTCGCCCTCCTTTAACGTTCTTGTCCTTTTTCACTTTTTTCTTGATTTTTATCTTTTTCTTCTTCTGATTTGAATTTAGATATTTGTCCCAATATTGATGGTTTCTCTTCCCTTGCGTGAAGATTATCCTCTACATCATAAGTTGATTCAAAGTAATCACTATCTTTAAAATCATTGTCATACCTATCTGGTATTCCGTCATTATCAAGATCTTTTGCTAGTGGATCATAAAAGTTTCCATCATCATCTATTTCTAGTCCTAGTGCTTGTTTTAAATCTTCTTCATCTACTGATACCAGATCATCAAAACTTGACATCTTTATGGCTTCGGTCATATCTTTAAGGGCTTGTGAGTTAGATATATCTTCTTCTACAAAAGATTCTGTTCTAATAGCAACATTATCTACATACTGAGTCCATGTTTTTTCTTCCAAATTTACCTCATATTGAATAGAATGCTTCCCATCAGGTGTTTCTGTATAGGCAAGTCCTATATGGTTTAAATCAGGGTATAATTTGTCAAAGTCTTCATAGCTATTAGATTCTGAAAACTCGTAGTTGGAATAATCAACTATCGCCCTCTTTAAATCTTCCAATAATGGTGATTGGTTTTCTAATTCTTCGACTTCTCCCATATCTAAAAGTTTATTAATCTCAGCTAGTCTTAGTGTCTTATCCCTTAACTCATCTGCTTTTTCAAATGGTTTAGTTAATTCTACTTTGGCATTTTCTAAAGATTCTTTATAGTTTTCAAGGTTTTGATTTAATCTTTCAAGCCTTGAAGGCATTTTTTCAATGGCATTATCAAGCCTTGTTATATTACCATCAGTAGAGTTTGAAAACTCTCCAAAATATTCTGCTTTTCCTAGAAGTTTAAAAGTGTGAGTATTAGTCATAAAGTTATATGAAACTTGTAAGTCTAAATTTCTATATTTACCAATGACTTTGCTATCATTTATCTTTACCTTTTTTATTTCTTCTAATAGCTTCTCTCCAGCTTCTTTTTTATCTAAAATTTTATCTGCACCAAGACTGATTGAAGTGAATTTGCTATCTCCTTCTCCTAATTTCTCAATACTTGCAATATCTTCCTTGACCGCTTGTATTTCCATTTCAGTTTTTAAAATACTTTGAGGATAAATTTTATTCACCTTATCTTCAAGCTTATATTTATTAGACTTATAGTTTGCTTCAAGCATTTTTAATTTTGTAACTTCGTTATCTAAATCCATTTTTTCTTTAATTAGAGGATTACCCGTAGCTAAAGCCTTAATTTCTGAATAAGATAGACTTGCTTCATCAACATCTTCTGCAACTCTTACTGGAGTTTTTGAAGTCATAATTTGAGAAATGAATTTTTGCTTATTCTCTATCGTCTGGTCGAGTAGGTCGGGGATATTACTATCCCTTTCCCCTCTAAGAACCGTGCATGAGAGTTTCCCCTCACACGGCTCAAGTTTTTATAAGCCCTAATTAAAGAGCCAGCGTGTTTTCTTCATCATTT